>CANRCN010000001.1 GCA_947629135.1 uncultured Bacilli bacterium
AAACACAAAAAAATCAACCCGAACGGATTGATTATATATGTTAAGTTCAAACTATAAAAGTTCGAACAGAAACGTCATTGGAGCGGATGATGGGAATCGAACCCACGTGGTCAGCTTGGAAGGCTGAAGTTCTACCATTAAACTACATCCGCATCAAAAGTAGACATTTATAATTATACTATAAAATAAATAAATGTCAACATTTTTTTTACTTTTTCTTATATTTTATGCAAATTTTATAATATATATACCTAATATAGGTAAAAATGTCACACAAAAAAATAATTTGCATATAATAAATAGGGGATAGCAATAATTAGGTTTTCTTAATTGCTATTTTTTATATAGTGCGATCCCAAGAAAGGAGTTTCTATGAAAAAGAAAAAAAACATTATTATAAGTGCTCTTATAATTGCTATTTTATTGATGGCTGTTGGTTATTCTTCTTTTACATCAGAACTTACGATAAATGGAAATGCCACTGTAACTGGAGAATGGGGAGTAAAAATTACTAAAGTTGATATAGATTTTGTAAGTGAAGGTTGTGATCCAGGTTATCCGACATTCACGAATACAACAGTAAATTTTGATGCTAAACTAGAAAAACCAGGTGATAAAATTAACTACTTAATTACAATCGAAAATACTGGTACAATCGATGCAACATTAGTTAGTATGGCTTTTATTCCTGATGATATGAATGGTTCATCAGCTATCCAATATGAAATAATAGGACCTGATAAAGAACTTCCTGGAGGTGCTACTACAACATTAGAAGTTGCTGCTACCTATTTAAAAGATGTAACTGAAGTTCCTGAAATAAAATCTAAAACTATTATGGGCATAATCGAATATGAACAAAAGTAAAAAAATAAGTGGAGATAAAATGATTATCAAGAACAAATATTTCTTTAGTATTTTAATAATCTATTTAATATTAACAATTACTTTAAATATTATTAATAATAATTTATATATAAATATAATCAATCCTATTTTTTGGACATTTATGTTAATTATAACTACTATTTACTTAAAAAAGAATTATATTAGAATAAATACTAATAAAAAATACTTACTAAATTTAATTACTATAACAATTATTTTCTTATTACTATATTTTTATCTAGGTTTTATAATAGGTTTTACTAATAATTCTTATAATCATAATTTAATAACAATTTATATAAATATAGTTCCCATTATTTCAATTGAAATATTAAAAGGAATATTAATAAAAAATCATAAAAAAAGTAAACTTATAGTAGCTTTGATAACAATTCTCTTTATCTTATTAGAAATAGATTATCATAGTATTACTAAGTTATACTTTACAAAAGAATTATTATTTAAATATGATTTCAGTAAACTTATATCTTTAATAGTATTTAGTCTTATCTCTTCTTTCTTTTCCTTAAATTATTCTTATAAATTATCACTCTTTTTTCGAACTATCTTAAGGTTGACTTATATACTATTACCAATCTTACCATCATTAAATTGGTATATGATGGGAAGTATTAGTTTAATAGGTGTTACTATAATTTATCTTATTTTTAAATATAAGCTTAGAAGGGATTTTAAAATAAAAAAAATTAATTCTTTTGCATTAATAAGTTATGCATTTACCCTTGTTTTTGCCACTTTTCTAATAACTTTTATGTCTGGATTTTTAAAATATGAACCAATTGCTATCCTTTCCAATAGTATGGTACCAACTTTATCTAAAGGAGACATTTTAGTATATAAAAAATTAAATAGTCAAGAATTAACTAGCCTAAAAATAGGTGATATAATTGTTTATAAAAAAGCTGATATTTATATAGCTCATCGTATTTATAAAGTAATCAAACAAGATAATAAAACATTCTATTTAACAAAAGGTGATAATAATAAATCAGTTGATAATTTAGAAGTAGAACCTAATGATATTAAAGGTTTAGTTAAACTGAAAATTAAATACTTTGGATATCCATCTGTTTATTTACATGAATATTTTAATAAATATGAAAAAGATAATTTTGTATATAACTTTAATGCTTGGAATTAGTATAATTATTTTAAATTATGCTATTATAAATAAACCTAGTTATTCTTATAAAATAGATAGAAATAGTAGTTATTTAATTAATTTAAAATCTAATCTTTATTATTTAGATAAATCTGTTAATAATGAATTAATACCAGCTAATTTAATAAATAATTTAAAAGTAAACTATAGTTATAAATATTTAACTACTAAAAAAAATAATCTTAATTATCATTATAAAGTAGAATTATTTATTATAAGCTATAATAAAGATAATATTGAAGTATGGAAAAAGAACTATTTATTAAAAGAAAAAAATTTAAATAAATTTAGTGATTCTTTTAATATAAATGAAAGTATTGATATAGATTATAATTATTATAATAACTTAGCAAAATCTTTTATAAGAGAATTTAATTTAAATTTAAATACTATTTTAAAAATAAGATTAAGTGTTGATATAAAAAATAATAATATTAGTCTTAATGATTATTTAGAATATAATATTAGTTTAACTAATAATTTAACTAGTATAAATAAGTATTTTAATGATATAGACACTAATAAAGATATTTATTTAAAATATAATAATATATATTATATAATAGGTAGCATTTTTATAATTCTAAGTATTAGTTTATTAATTTATGATAAATATAATAAAATGGATAAATTGTTGAATAATTATCAAGATATAATAGTTAATATTAATAAAGATATTGATACTGATTTAGATATTATATATTTAAAAAATATAGAAGATTTAATAAATATTGCTGAAGTTAATAATACTAATATATTATTATATAAGAATAAATTTTATGTAATACTTAATAATTATATTTATCTTTATGTTAAAAAAAGTGAATAAGATAATTTATATTTTAATCAAAGAAAAAAATTAATTTTATTTAAAAAAAGTAATGACAAATTATATTAAAAAGAAGTATAATAGTTTTGATAAAAAAATTAGGAGTATGGTAGTAGTGAAATGGTTAAAAAAGAATAAAATAAAAATTATTACAATTGGTTTAATTCTAGTTATAGTTGTTTCTTTAGGTTTAGTTATTTTCTTAACTTTACCTAAAATTGAATTAAATGGGGAAGATAATGTAGTTATTAATGTTGATAGCAAATATAAAGAGTTAGGAGCAACAGCTTTTTATCTAGGTGAAGATGTATCTGATTCTGTTAAGATAGAAGGAAATGTTGATGTTCATAAATTAGGTACTTATAAGTTAACATATGTTCTTAATAAAGGATTAGCTAAGAAAAAAGTATCTAGAACTGTAGTTGTTAAAGATATTGAGGCTCCAGTTATTACTTTAGAAGGAGAAGAGGAAGTTAATGTTTGCCCTAATACAAAATTTAAAGAATTAGGTTTTAAAGCTCTTGATAATGTAGATGGAGATTTAACTGATAAAGTTGAAACTGAAGAAAAAGAAGATGCTATTATATATAAAGTTAAAGATAAAGAGGGAAATGAGAGTAAAATAGAAAGAAAAATAGTTTATAAAGATATTGAAAACCCTAAAATAGAGTTATCAGGAGGAGCTGATTATACAACTTATTTAGGTGGTAAATACATTGAACCTGGTTATAATGTTACAGATAATTGTAGTCAAGAATTAAAAGCTAAAGTAAAAGTTACTAATAATGTTAATATGAATCAGGCTGGAACTTATACGGTTACTTATGAAGTTTCAGATGAAGCAGGAAATACAGCTAGTATTAAAAGAACAGTTAGAGTAGTATCAAGACCTAAAGGAGGAACAATTTATTTAACTTTTGATGATGGACCTCAAGAGGGAACTACTAATAAAATTCTAGATATTTTAAAAGAAGAAGGAGTTAAAGCAACGTTTTTTGTAACTTCAAATGGACCTGATTATTTAATCAAGAGAGAAGCAGATGAGGGACATACAGTTGCTCTTCATACTGCGACTCATAATTATGCTAAAGTATATTCATCAGTTGATAATTATTTTAATGATTTAAAAATAGTTCATGATAGAGTACAAAGAATAACAGGTCAAGATGCAAGAATTATTAGATTTCCAGGAGGAAGTAGTAACACAATAAGTAGGAATTACTCAAGAGGTATTATGTCTACTTTAACAAAGGAAGTAATTAATCGTGGCTATCGTTATCATGATTGGAATGTTGATTCTAATGATGCAGGAGGAGCAAACTATTCATCAGCTGTTTACAATAATGTTATAAGAGGATTATCATCATCAAGTACTAACATGGTCTTAATGCATGATATAAAACCTCAAACAAGAGATGCTTTAAGAGATATAATTAGATATGCTAAAAACAATGGATTTACTTTTGCACCTATTACTATGTCAACTCCTATGGTAAGGCATGGAGTAAATAATTAAAAGTTAATAAAAATTTAAAAAAATACTTGATTTTTTTGAGTAAATATATTATTCTTATTATGAGGTATAGATAATGAATAAAAAAATGGAAATGAAAAAAACTGAATTTAAAAAAATTGAAATTATTCATGAAATGGATGTTCTTTTTCAATTTTCATTTTTTAGATAGAAGATACTTAGTTATATAGGTATCTTCTTTTTTTTAATCAATACCTAGAATGGAGGATTTGATGAAAAATCAAAAAATGACAATTGACATCAATGAGAAACCACCAGTTGCCAAATGGATTGTTTTGGCATTTCAACATGTATTTGCTATGTTTGGAGCAACGATACTTGTTCCGATTTTAGTAAATGCAGCCGCAGGAAAGGAGGTTTTAACAATACCAGTTGCTTTAGTTACTTCAGGTATTGGTACTTTGATTTACATTTTATGTACAAAAGGAAAATCTCCAGTTTATTTAGGATCTTCATTTGCTTTTATTACTCCTATTGCAGCTGCTTACTTAAAGGGAGGAGTAGGTGGAGCTATGACAGGGATTATGGCTGTTGGTTTAATCTATGTTATAGTTGCAATTATTATTAAGTTTGTTGGAACTAATTGGCTTAATAAGTTATTACCACCTGTTATTATAGGACCTATGATTATGGTAATAGGACTAGGACTTGCTCCAAATGCTATTAGTCAGATTGGGCTTGCAAGTGGAACCCCACTTGACTATAAAGTAATTGTTGTTGCTTTAGTTTCATTTTTAGTAACAGCTCTTGTTATGACAAGATGTAAAGGATTTTTAAAAATTATACCTTTTTTAGTAGGAATTATTGCTGGTTATATTATGGCAGTTATCTTCGGAATGATTGATTTCAAACCAGTTGTTGATGCAGCTTTCTTCAGTATGCCTCATTTCTTAATCCCATTTGCATCATACAAACCAACCTTTAGTGCTATTCTAACAATTGCTCCAATTGCTCTTGTTACAATGTGTGAACATATTGGAGATCATACGTCACTTAGTAATATAATAGGACGTGATTTAATAAAAGATCCAGGACTTGACAGAACTTTACTTGGTGATGGTATTGCAACTTTTGTAGCTGGTGCTTTAGGAGGACCTGCTAATACTACATATGGTGAAAATACTTCAGTTGTTGGACTTACAAAAGTAGCATCAGTTTGGGTAATTGGCCTTGCGGCTATTATTGCAATCATAATTGGCTTCTTAGGTAAATTTACAGCTTTAGTATCTACTATTCCTGATGCTGTACTTGGAGGTGTATCTTTACTTCTTTATGGATTTATAGCAGTTAATGGATTAAAAGTTTTAATAAAAAATCAAATAGATTTTGAAAAACCTAAAAATGTTGTAGTAGCATCATCTATGTTAGTACTTGGATTAGGAGGAGCTGCTGTTGCTATTGTAAGTGGAGATTTATCAATTACAATCTCTGGTATGAGTTTAGCAGCTATTGTAGGTATTATTTTAAATCTAATATTACCAGATGAAAAAGAATCTAAAGAAAGTAAATCAAAAAGAAAATAAATTTATATTATTCATATTAAAAAGTATAAAAAAAGGATAGTTTATGTACTATCTTTTTTCGACATTTAAAGTAACAATTATAGTTATTTTAAATTGATTTAATAATAAAATAATTTTAAAAAAGAGATAAGTATCTATTCAATATCAATATAGTATTCAATACTAGAAATTGTATCTCCAACAACGATAAATTCAAGATGTGTATTATCTAGAGTATAGGTATAAGCATTATCTCTTTTTTCATAGTCATTACCATAGGTTTTAGTTAAATTTTCTAAACTATCTCCAATTTTAATACCTTCAGTAGTTTTAACAGAATCATCAGTTAAATAAATAGTATATATTTTATCTTTATCACCATCAGGAGTAGTTGTTATTTCATAATGATCATATGTATAAGTTTTATCAACACCTTGTCCTGCACAACTAGGAACTTCTGCATACCGAACTTCTTTACCATATTTAGAAGTTGAAAATTCTTCTCCTAAAATAAAATTCTTATCATTATAAGTAAAACTATAGACTTTATTTTCTTCTTTTTTTACTTCACTACATCCTGTAATTAATATACCTATTAGTAATAGAATAATTAATTTTTTCATCATTCATCTCCTTTATTTTTATTATACACGGATAATTTCTGATTGTAAATATTACTTATATGATTATCTAATCTATAATCAGTTAAATTATAATTATTTTTCAAAATATCCCCAAAATATGTGGATAATTTTTCAGCACCATATAAATTTAAATGTAAACCACCATCATAGGTATCATGATTATAATCTATACCTATTTCTTGAGCTTTTTCTAGAAGATTATAATAATCAAGATTATATGTATTAGCATATTCAATTACTTGATCATTATATTCAGAATACCAATAAGGATAAACACTTGGAGCTTTTATTAAAACTAGTTTAATATGATTATTTTCACAAAGTTGTCTTATTTTATCTAAGTATGATATAACATTATCTTTAAAAGTATAACTTCCTAATATCTTTTTAGTTGGTAAATTAGTAACTGGTTTTATATTTTTATTCATTAAATATCCATTATAAGTAACATTATTATCTGTAAATAAATTTTTAAAATCTTCACTAGTTAAAGAAGAAAATCTTGAATGATATCTAACAATTGGAAATATATAATCAAATATCGATTCTTCTTCTAACATAGAATTGTTTATCATTTCTATTTTTTCTTGAGACCATTTCATTTTATCAAGTGTTAAATGATTATAAGCTTCACTTACAGGTTCATTATATCTTAAAGCATTAACATTTAAGACTACTACCTTAGGAATTTCATATTTTAAAGTTTCTTTTAAAATTCCATAAGATTGCCAAATTAATTGTTGACTAGTTCCTCTAACATATGATGTTATTCCATAATTCTTATACATTATAAGAGGAGAGAAATTAGCATAAACTTCACAATCTCCAATAAATATTACTTCATGATTTTTTTCTTCTTTATAATACTCTTTTATCATATGTCCTTCAATTAAATTTGTTTGGTATTTTGGAGAGACTAATTTATTTAAGAAAATAAAACATAGTATAAAAACAATTATAATTATTAATATTTTAAAATATTTTTTCATAATCCCTCCTAAAACTTACTATAGATAAAATCTTGAACATTAAAACCTAATCCATATACTCCAAATAGTAAGATTAAAAGTATCATACTTCCTAAAAAAATTAGTTTAACTTCATCAGATTTATTATAAAGATAAGTTTTTATTTTTTCATGTTTAATATCAACAATAATTAAAATTATTAAGGTTATAATAAGAACGATTATATTTACTAAATCAAGACCTAACTTTAAAATATTATTAAATAAATTTAAATAATTTAAATTAGTAAATATACTTCCTAACATTTTAAAGGATGTTAAAGTATCTGGATAAATAAAGAAAATCCAAAGTAAAGAAACTATTACAAAGTTTAAAATAATTTTTAGAGTTTTATATTTATCATTAGGTTTTCCTTGAAAAGCAACGATTATTCCATGAAATAATCCCCAGAAAAAGTAATTAATTCCATGCCAAAGTCCTGAGATAATAAAAGTTATAATAATATTTATTTTAGCTCTAATTTTACTACAATGATTTCCTCCAAGAGGGATATAAAGATAATCTCTAAACCATGAAGAAAGACTTATATGCCATCTTCTCCAAAATTCTTTTAAATTACGTGATAGGTAAGGACTATCAAAGTTTTCAGCAAGTTCGATTCCAATCATTTTACTAAAACCAATTACAATATCAATTCCACCTGAAAAATCAGCATATAACTGGAAAGAGTAGAGTAGTAGTGCTAGTAATACGTAAGCTCCTTGATAATTTAAATTAGAAGTAATTGTCGTAACAATTAAAGCAATTCTTGATGCTATTACATATTTTTTAAATAATCCCCAAGATATTCTAATTAATCCGTTAAAAAGATTATCTTTTTTGAGTTTCTTCTTTTTATATAAAGTTTTACTTAAATCATTATATCTATTGATAGGGCCTATTATTAAATAAGGAAAATAGAAAACAAAAAGTAAATAATTTAAAAGATTTTTTTCGGGTTTAATTTTTCCTCTATAAACATCTATTAAATAGGCCAATACTTGAAATGTATAATAAGATATTCCTAAAGGAATTAAAATATTTTTATTATTAACTAAGTTAAAAAAATTATTAAAAGTTACAACCTTAAAAAAAACTAAGATAGAAACATTTAAAATAATAGTTCCTATAAATATTAGTTTTTTATGCTTATTTTTGTGATTAATAGCAGCTAAATATGTTGTTAAAGCTGATATTAAAATATAAATTAGATTAGAAAGTCCAAAAGAAGCAATTAAGATAATACTAAAAATTAAAATAATTATATTCATTAGTTAGCCTCCGGCCATTTTGAATGATCCCAATCACGTCCTTGTAAATGAGCAAGTCTTTCAGCATCAGTTGCAGCACTGATCATATTATGTAAGTTAGTAGGAGTTGCATCACTATGTCTCCATTTACCATTAATTTTTACTAAACACCAATAATGAGATCTATTAGTTGTATAAATAATTTGAACTTCATAACCAGCTTTTTGAAGTAAAGCTTTGTATATTTCAGCATGAACCATACAATTTCCTCGCCAGTTTGTAAGACCAAACCAGATCTTATCGCTTCCTCCATCTTCATGGGTGT
Source organism: uncultured Bacilli bacterium (assembly GCA_947629135.1). Taxonomy (GTDB): domain Bacteria; phylum Bacillota_I; class Bacilli_A; order RF39; family UBA660; genus RUG591. Next base: position 9,163 of record CANRCN010000001.1, read on the forward strand.
ATCGAATATTTTTCATAATCCATTGTCTAATAGATTCATAGTTTGAACCAGTTTTAGCAAAGGCAGAGTTTAATTTAGCATTTCTATCTGAAGCATCATATCTTACATAAATTTGTCTTTTGGAAGTTACTTTGTTACCAGATTTGTCAACCGCTGTATAATAAGCATAGTAAGTACCAGTAGCATTAGTATTAACTTTGCTTGAATCAACACTAAATTGAACATTACCATCTTTTGCATCATAAGCTGATACTCCATAAGTATAATTAATCTTTGAATATTTATTAACACTCATATAAGATAATCCTCTAAATACAGGTGGTTTTTTATCTTCAATTATTGATAAAGTAGCTTTTTTTTCTATTTTATTTCCATATTTATCTACGGCTTCAATAGTTATTTCTTGATTCCCTAATTTCTTATAAGTAATTTTTGTTTTTAAAGTTGTAGTAAATTCTGATGCATCTTTACAACTTTTAATAAACTTATCCTTAGAAACACTAGTTTGATCATTATAAATTGTAACATTTTGAAGCTCTAATTCTGGAGCTTTAGTATCTTGAACTTTAATCTTTGTTTTAAATTCTAAATCATTATTTTTAATAATTATTTCATATTCTCCAACACCTTGTTTATTTATATTGTCTATTTCTTCTTGATTTAAAAATTCTCCTGTTTCTTTAACATTGAATAAGATATCTTCTTTGGTTAAAGGACTTCCAAGTTCTTTAATAACTTCTTGCTTTGACATAGCTATTCTTAAAGTTTTAGTAGTTTCTGTTATATTGTTATATTTATCTTTTACTTGTATTTTAACTTTATAATCACCATATTTAGTTATATTAGGTTTAGTAAGAGATGTAACTTTTGTTTCTGATATGTCTTCAATACTCTCAATAAAGTCTTCAGGATTAAATTCATAATCAATATTAGCATAGTAATCTTTAAATTTAACTTTAGGCTTAGTTGTATCAACTAATTTAAGCTTAATTGTTTTGGTTTGGTTAAAAACTTTAAGTTTGATATCATAACTTCCTACTTTAGTTAAATCTATCTTTTTAATGTCAGTTATGAAGCTTGTTTTGTAGACAACTTTACCACGTTTATAAAAATCGCTTACATCTATTTTTTTAACTCCAGCTTCTAAAGTAACACTTGGCTTTAATCCGAATAATATAATAAATAAAATTGTAGAAATACAAAGTAATGAACAAATAGAACTTAGTATTATCAAGACAATCTTTTTTTTAGATTTTCTTTTAGGTTCATCTTTTTTAGAATTAATATCTATTTTTATTTCCTTTACAGCTTCTTTAGTTTTTTTCTTTTCTTTAATATTAGTAGTTTCCTTTTTTTCGACTTTTTCTACTTCATTTTTAGGAGTTTTATTTTGAGTCTTTTTTTCAGAATTAGTTATTTTAGAAGTATTTTTAGAGGTTACTTTTTTTGAATTATTCTTTTTTTTAGTTTGTGAATTTTTATTTTTTACATTTTTTTCTTTTTTTGCACTCATATTATTAACCACCTTACATTAATTTCTTGAGAAAATTATATCACTTTATTTTTAGAAAGTAAACTAATATAATAGTAAGTATATTCATGTTTATTGTATTTGTGATAGTTAAATAGTGTTTCTTTTGATTATTTAATATAAATAATTAAAGTATAGAATTTAATGATTGCTTATTTTGACAATTTATGATATTATAAAGCACTGAATTGAACTTTTTCTAAGCATATGTAGTTAATAAAGCGATAGGATGTGAGATGTATGTACAATTACAAAAAAATAAAAAAAGAGATTGAAAAAATAAGAACAGAAAAATTTGATTATGAAATTAAGGAAATATTACCTGGAATAGAATTAATTATTTCACCATTATTAAGAAAAGTTTTGCTATTATATAATGATATTAATTATTCTTATAAAGATGGTGAAAAAATTGAATTACTTGAAATTTTGGATGAGATAATGAAAAATAAATTTTTAGAAATTAATCCTAATCTTAATGATATAGTATTAAATCAATTTCTTGCGGTTCTAAAAAGAAATTCTTGCATATATCCTTTAGATTTTTATGTTATATCAAATGCTGTTATTTTTAAAGAAATGATTTTAGATGATGATAATCCATCTTTTATAAGAACTAGTATGCTTAGTAATAATGGTAAGTATTTTAATGTTTTAGATAATATATATTTTACACTTAAACCATGTTTTGATAGTGATGAAGAAGAAAAAAAATATTTAGAAGAAGAAAAGAAGATTTTAAGTTTTGTTGTTGAAAATATAAATAATTTATTAAATTTTCTATATAAAGATATTAGAATTAATCAATCATTCAAATTTGATAAACCACATTTAGAATTAAATAAAAATGCTGAAAACTTAAATATTTATTTGAATAAATGCTTATATGAATTAATTTTTGGCTTAATCTTGAATCAAGAGTTAGATATAGAATTGATAATTCAAAATGGTGATAATATAACTTTATATAAAATTGTACAGAAAAAATGCATGAACGAACTTAATTGGATTATTTTGAACAGTAATAATGATGTTTGGACATTATCAAAATCAACTATTGAATATGAAAAAGAAAGTAAAGAAGAAAATGATAGTAAAGCAAAATTAAGAAAATTAAATAAATATTAGTTTGTCAAATTTTGTTAATATTTTGCGACAAATTAAAAATAAGTCTTTTCAAAATGTTGTTTTTAGTTTATAATGGAAATGTTAAGTAGTTTAATTTGAAAAATAAAAACTTTATGTTTTCTTATCTAAATTAGGAAATTCAATAAAAAAACTTGACAATTTTATAATTTATGGTATTATAATGAGGCCTATGAAAAGGGGAGATGATCTGTGAAAGAAATTAATTTAGAAGAATTGTGGCATTATTTTATATCGAAAATTCATTTATTATTTATTATTACAGCTGTGATATTATTATTTGGAAACATTTACCTGGTATTTTTGAAAACCCCACTTTATAACAGTTATACGACATTATCATTAATTAATGATCAAAATGTTAATTCAGGAAGTATTTCTTTAATTAATAGTATGGTACCAACTTATAGAGAACTTATTAAAAGTCGTAATTTATTATCAAAAGTAGTAAAAAATTTAGACTTGAATGTAAGTGTTGAAAGCTTGAGCAGTCAAATTGATGTTGTATCAATTGAGAGTACTTTGATGATTAAAATATCTGTTAATAATCAAAGTGCAAGTGCAGCTAAAAAAATTGCTGATGAAGTAGGAGAAATTTTTGCAGAAGAGGCTAAGGAAAAATATGCACTTAATAATATAATGGTAATTGATGCAGCTAAAGAAGCAACAACACCTTATAATATTAATATTGTAAGACAAAATATGATCTATCTTATGGTAAGCTTAATACTTGGATTTGGAACAATATTTATAATGTTCTATTTCGATACGTCTGTTAAGGATACAGAAATTATTGAAGATAAATTTAATTTGACTGTACTTGGTACAGTTCCTAGGGTAGGTGATAAAAATGACTAAGAAAAACACAGAAGTTCAAACATCAAGCTTATTAATAAATGATAGTCCAAAATCATCTTTTAGTGAAGCTATTAAAGGAATTAGAACTAATTTACAATTTGCAGCTATTGATAAAGATACTAAAGTAATTCTTGTAACATCTCCAAATCCTGGAGATGGAAAAAGTTTAGTATCTTCTAATTTAGCAGGTGCATATGCTCAAGAAAACAAAAAAGTTTTAATAATTGATTGTGATTTAAGAAAAGGAAGACAAGCAGAGATTTTTGGAATAAAGAAGACTCAAACAACTGGCTATACTAATTTAATTTTGAATTATACAAATGCTTCTTTAGGAATAATTCAAACAGAAAAAATTGAATTAAAAGATTATATATGTAAAACAGGAACAAAAAATGTTCATTTAATTCCAAATGGACCAATTCCTCCTAATCCTATTGAATTATTAGGTGCAACTAAAAATAAAGAATTAATTGAGGCTTTAAAGAAAATATATGACGTAGTTATTTTAGATTGTCCTCCAGTTTTAGGATTAAGTGATACTTTAGTTATGACTCGTTATAGTGATATTAATATTGTAGTAGTTTCCTATGGAAAAACCAAAGTTGATGATTTAGGTGAAGTTAAGAAGTCTTTTGAAAAGGCTAATGCTAAAATAACAGGTGTTATTTTAAATAAAGTTAAGAAATCAAATAATTCTTATTATTATGGATATTATGGTGACTAGGTGAAAGATTTACATTCACATATCCTAATGGGAATTGATGATGGTAGTAAATCACTTGAAGAAAGTATTGCAATATTAAAAAAAGCTCAAAAAGAAGGAGTTACTGATATTATGTTAACTCCACATTATATTAAAAATAGTAAATTTGCTTGTAACAATAAGAAAAAAGAAGAGTTATTAGAGAGCCTTAAAACAAAAATGAAAAAAGAAAAGATCAAGATAACTCTTTATTTAGGTAATGAAGTTTATATAGATTCAGATATAATTTCTTTAATTGAAGAAAATGAAATAAAAACACTTAATAATTCCAAGTATATCTTAATTGAACTTCCAATGACAGTAGAGTTTAATGCTGCATCTAAAATTTTTTTGAAGCTAATAAAGAAAGGTTATTATCCAATTCTTGCACATCCTGAGCGATATACATATGTTCAAGATGATATTAGTAAGCTTGATGAATTTATTGATATGGGAGTTTTGCTACAAGGAAATTATATGAGTTTATATGGTAAATATGGTAGTGATGCTAAAGAGGTTTTAAAAGAACTATTAAAAAAAGGCTTGATTCATTTTTTAGCAAGTGATATTCATCATGAAAAAAGTGAATTTCATTTAAAAAAAATTGAAAAAGATCTTTTGAAAATAGTAAAAAATCAAGAAATTGTTAAAGATTTATTAGAAAGAAATTTTGATAAGGTAGTAAATAATATAAAATTAGAAAAATAATACAAAAGATATATTAGGGGAAAAGATGGGAGTATAAATAATGAAAAAAAAACTTACTAAAAAAAGAAATAGAATTATATTTTTTATTGTGCTAGATATTTTAACTTTAGCATTTTGCTCATATTTTGCTTTAGCACTTCGATTTGATTTCTTTGGAATAAGCGAAGTTTTTTTGCGTAATGTATATAATTATATTCCGCTTGATATAATTGCATTTTTACTTCTTTTCTTATTTTTTAAGTTATATGCTAGTATGTGGAGTTATGCTTCGATTATTGAATTATTAAATATAGGCTTTGCTTGTACTAGCTATGAATTATTTGAATTATTTTATAAAACTCTATTAGATATTAATATGCCTAGAAGTTATTATCCACTTAAATGGCTATTATTGTTATTTTTTGTTGCATTCTTTAGATATTCTTACAGAATTGTAAGAACTATAAGAGAAAATGCAAGAAATAAACATGCTGATGTAAATACAATGATAGTTGGAGCAGGAGAAGCTGGAAGGCTATTGATTAATGAGATTCACATTAATCAATCGCAATTTTCTAATAGAGTTTTATGTGTTATTGATGATGATGCAAATAAAATTAAATCATACATTATGGGAATTCCAATTGTAGGTGGTAGAACTTCTATTAAAGAAGAATGTAAAAAAAGAGATATTAAGGAAATAATAATAGCTATTCCTTCAGCTTCAAAAGAAGAAATTGCTAAAATTGTCGAAGAATGTCAAAAAACTGATTGTAAGATAAAAACATTACCAAATGTTTACGAGATGATTGATCAACCTACAATGAAAAGTTTAAGACCATTATCTTATGAAGACTTTTTAGGTCGTGGTGAGATTGTTATTGATACTGAGGATATTTCTTATAGTATTAAAGATAAAGTTGTCTTAGTAACAGGTGGAGGAGGTTCCATCGGAAGTGAGTTATGTCGTCAAATTGCTAAATTCGAGCCTACCCAATTGATTATCTTTGATATATATGAAAACAATGCTTATGATATTCAACAAGAATTAATTAGAAATTATCCTGAATTAAATTTAGAAACAATTATTGGTTCCGTTCGAGATTATGATAGAATGGAAGTAGTCTTCAAAAAGTATAAGCCAGAGCTTGTATTTCATGCTGCTGCACACAAACATGTTCCTTTAATGGAAGATAGTCCTAACGAAGCAATTAAAAATAATTGCTTTGGAACACTTAATGTTGTAAAACTTGCAGACTTATATCAAGTTAAAAAATTCGTTCTTATTTCATCAGATAAAGCTGTTCGTCCTACAAACATTATGGGGGCAACAAAAAGAATATGTGAAATGATAGTTCAAACTTATAATAAAAAATCTAAAACTGACTTTGTAGCCGTTAGATTTGGAAATGTATTAGGTTCAAATGGCTCAGTTATTCCACTATTCTTAAAACAAATAGATGCAGGTGGTCCTGTTACCGTAACTGATAAAAATATAACAAGATTCTTTATGACAATCCCAGAAGCCGTTTCATTGATACTTCAAGCAGAGACTTATGCAGAGGGTGGTGAAATATTTGTTCTTGATATGGGACAACCTGTTAAGATATATGAACTTGCTAAAAAGATTATTAGATTTAAAGGGTATGAACCTAATGTTGATATGAAAATTAAGATTACAGGTTTAAGACCAGGAGAAAAACTATATGAAGAATTATTAATGGAAGAAGAGGGGTTAAAAGATACACCAAATAAATTAATTCATATAGGACATCCAATTCAATTTGATGAAGAGAAATTTCTAAGTAAACTAGAAAAATTAATTGAAGATTCTTATAAAAATCAAGATGATATTAAAGATAAAGTTTTAAGTATAGTTGATAATTATACAATAGATAGGAGAGAAAAAAATGAGAAGTAAAAAAATATTTTTAGCTTCCCCTCATATGATGGGTAAAGAATTAGATTATGTAAAGGAAGCTTTTGAAACTAATTGGGTAGCACCACTTGGACCATTTGTTAATAAATTAGAAGATTTATTCAAAGAATATATGGGTGTTGATGGAGCTTGTGCCCTTGCAAGTGGAACAGCGGCTTTACATCTTGCTATGAAACTTGCAGGAGTCAAAAAAGGGGATTATGTATTTTGCTCAGATTTAACGTTCTCAGCAAGTTGTAATCCAATTATATATGAAGGGGCAACTCCTGTATTCATTGATAGTGAACCTGGAAGTTATAATATGAGTCCTGTTGCTTTAGAAAAGGCATTCCTGAAATATACACCTAAGGCAGTTGTAATAGTATCTTTATATGGAATGCCTGCAACAATGGATAAATTAGTTGAAATTTGTAAAAAACATAATGTTCCAGTTATCGAAGATTCAGCTGAATCTTTAGGATCAACATATAAAGGTCAAAAACTTGGGACATTTGGAGAATACAATGTTATTAGTTTTAATGGTAATAAAATTATTACTACATCAGGTGGTGGAATGTTATTAACTAAGAGAGCAGAGGATGCTAAGAAAGCTTTATTTTGGGCAACTCAATCAAGAGAACCAGAAAGACATTATGAACATAAAGAAATTGGTTATAACTATCGTTTATCAAATGTATGTGCTGCAATTGGATGTGGTCAATTCGAACATTTAGATGAACTAATTAAGATTAAACAAGATATTTTTAATCGCTATGTAGAAGGATTTAAAGATATTCCTGAAATAGAAATGCTAAAGGAAGATAATGATAGAGTATCAACTCATTGGTTAAGTATTATGAGACTTAATAATAGTAAAGTTAAACCTTTAGAAATAATTGAAGAGTTAGAAAAAAATAATATTGAATCTCGTCCAATTTGGAAGCCAATGCACATGCAACCAATTTTTAAAGAATATCCATTCTTTAATCATAATGAAAGTGGATTATCAGTTGGAGAAGAATTATTCCAAAATGGTTTATGTTTACCAAGTGATACCAATATGACCAAGGAAGAACAGGAAGAAGTAATTGGAGTAATTAAAAGTTTATTTTAAAAAGGGGGAAAGTAATATGTATCAAAAATACATAAAACGATTATTGGATATTATATTGTCATTACTTGCCATTATCATTCTTTCTCCTATTTATATTATATTAGGTATTCTTGTTTTAATATTTCTAGGATATCCAATCATATTTAAGCAAGAGCGGCCTGGTAAAAATGAAAAAATATTTACTTTGTATAAATTTAGAACGATGACCGATAAAAAAGATAAGAAAGGTAACTTATTATCAGATGAAGAAAGACTTACCAAATTCGGTAAATTTTTAAGAAGTACAAGTTTAGATGAATTACCAGAGTTGTTTAATATTTTAAATGGTGATATGTCAATTATCGGCCCTAGGCCTTTACTTATCAAATATCTACCTTATTATACGAAAGAAGAACATCATAGGCATGATATAAGACCTGGATTAACAGGACTTGCTCAAGTTAATGGTAGAAATACTGTTGACTGGGATAGTAGATTTAAAATAGATTTAGAGTATGTAAATAATATCAGTTTTAAACAAGATATTAAAATTATATTTTTAACAATAAAAAAAGTAATAAAAAGAGATGATATTTTAGTTGGTAAAGATCAAATAATGGATTTAGATGTAGAAAGGAAGAACAAGAAATAATGAAAAAAATTTGTTATATGGGATTTAATGAGGATATAATATTAGAATTACTTGATAGTAAAGATTTTGAATTATGTTATGTTATAACTCAAAAGGATAGACTTTCAAAAACTATGTTAAAACTTCTTAAAATATCAAAAATACCTTATTATATTGTTGAAAATAAAAATGATTTATTAAAGTATGAAGAAATGTATGATAATGTAGATTTTATACTTTCATATTGTTTTGGAATAATTATACCAACTTCAATAGTTGAAAAACATAAATGTTTTAATATACATCCAGGAGATTTAAAAACTAATAGAGGTCCATATCCATTAGTAAGAAATATTCTAAATAATGATAAAGAAGCGATGATAACGTTACATAAAATCGGCAAAGAAATAGATACAGGAACAATAATTGGATATTATAAAGTTTTAATAGAAAATGATGATGATAATGTTACTTTACTTACTAAATTAAATGAGGGACTTGCTAATTTATTAAATGAATTAGCAAATTACAGTGATGAAAAAGAATATCCAATAATTGAAAATGGAACATATTATAAGATGGTTAATCAAGAACAGATTTTAATAAATGAAAATGATAATTATCAAGAAATAAATAAAAAAATAAGAGCTCAAAAGTCATATGGTGGCGCATTATATAGGTATAAAGATTATCTTGTAAGGATATCTAAAATTGAAAGCATTGAATGAAAGGATAATTTAAGATTATGGAATTTGAAGTAATAGATTTTTTGAGTAAGGATAAATGGCATGATATAGTTAAAGATAAGGAAGTATATTACCAATGGGAATATATTGATGCTTTTTATCAAAATAAAGAGGGCGAACCATTTTTAGCTTATGCAAAATACAATAACGATTATGTATTCAATGTATATTTTAAAAGAGACATTGCTGATGACAAATTATTCAAAAATAAAATAGAAGCAAATAAGCATTTTGATTTAATAACTCCTTATGGCTATGGAGGAATAGACATAATAGGAAATGAAAACCAGGAATTATTAGAATTTTATTTTAAGGAATTCGAAAATTATTGTATAGAAAACAATATAGTATCAGAATTTGTGAGATTGAATCCATTAAGTGATAATTATCGTTTTTATTCTAATACAGATTATGAACTAATTCAATTTTCTAAAACAATATATATGAGATTAGATAATGAAGAACAAATATGGAACGATATGGAAAGTAGTTGTAGAAATAAAATTAGAAAAGCTCAAAAAAATGGATTAACTATTAAAACTGGATTTGATAAAGAAATGTTTGAGGAGTTTATCAAAATATATAAAGAAACTATGAGGAGAGATAATGCAATAGATTATTATTATTTTGGAAACAATTTTTTTGATAGCATATTTGAAAATATGAAAGATTATTCTACAATATATACAGTTTATTTTGAAAATCAACCAATAAATTCTGTAATGGTAATTTATAACAATGAAAATTGTCATTATCATTTAAGTGGGACTTTATCAGAATATATGAAGTTAGGTTCTAATAACCTATCTTTATATGAAATTGCCAAAGATTGTTGTAAAAAAGGATATAAAAGGTTTCATTTAGGTGGTGGTTATGGTGGAGATGAGAGTCCATTATTAAATTTTAAAAAATCATTTAATAAAAATGGTGAATTAGATTTTTATCTTGCTAAAAAAATCTTCAATAAAGAAATTTATGATAAATTAGTTCTTATAAGGGAGAAAGAAGAAAATTTTGATAAAAATTCAAATTACTTTCCATTATATAGAAGTATCTAAATAGTAGGAGGTTGAGATTAATATTATGAAAAAAATATTAATTATATGTAATTCAACAACAGGATTAATAAATTTTAGAAAAGAATTATTAATTAAATTAATAGAAGATAATAAAGTTTATATAATAGCACCAGATACCAGTTATAAAAAAGATATTTCTAGTTTAGGATGTAGTTTTATAAATATTCAATTTGATAGACGAGGAGTTAATATTGTTAATGATTTGAAATTAATAAATAATTTAAAGAAAAAAATAAAGGAAATTAAACCAGATGTAGTATTAACTTATACTATTAAACCAAATGTTTATGGTGGCTATATATGTAAGAAGCTAAAGATTCCATATATTGTAAATATCACAGGTTTAGGAAGTGCTGTTGAAAATCCAGGATTACTTCAAAAATTAACTTTATTTTTGTACAAAATAGGATTAAAAAAAGCAAAATGTGTATTTTTTCAAAATAAAGAAAATCTAGATTTTATGATATCTAAGAAAATAGTTAAAGATAATTATAAATTAATTCCTGGTTCAGGTGTTAATTTAGAATATCATAAGTTGTTACCTTATCCAAATAATAAAAAAATAGTATTTCTATTTATATCAAGAATTTTATATGAAAAAGGAATTGAGGAGTATTTAAATACAGCAAATGAAATTAAAAAGAAATATCCAAATACTGAATTCCATATTTTAGGTTCTTGTGATGATAATAAATATTTGCCAAAAATTAAAGAGTTAGAGAAGAAAAAAATAGTTATTTATCATGGTGAGGTAAAAGATATTAGAGAATATCAAAAAATATCTAATTGTACAATTCATCCATCTTTTTATCCAGAAGGAATGAGTAATGTTTTACTTGAAAGTTGTGCAGCGGGGAGACCTATTATAACTACTAATCGACCTGGTTGTAAAGAAATAGTTGATGATGAAGTAAATGGCTATTTAATTAATATTAAAGATACTGATATGTTAATAGAAAAAGTAGAAAAATTTATTAATTTGCCTTATGAAGAAAAAAAACAGATGGGATTAAATGGTAGAAAGAAAGTTGAAAAAGAATTTGATAGAAATATTGTAATAGAAGCTTATATGAAAGAGATAATGGAGGTTGAAAATGTTTAGACTAGCAATAGAAGGTTTTAACTGTGTTATTATCAATAATATAAAATTTTTCTTTATTAAATTATTTCATTTTAAGCATTTTATTTATGATATTTCAAATTTAATTTCGCCTTTCACAACAATTGATATTAGAGATAAAGGAACAATCAATTTAGGAAGGAAAGTTAGAATAACAAAAGGTACTTTATTGAGGGTTAGACAAAATGGAAAGTTAAACATTGGTAATAAAGTTTATATGAATAAAAATTGTCATATAGTATGTTACGATGAAATAAAAATTGGAGATAATACTGGTTTTGGGCCAAATGTCATGATTTTTGATCATGATCATATATATCCTGTTAATGAATTAAATCATAAAAAATATAAAACAAGTAAAATAGAAATTGGAAAAAATGTTTGGATTGGTGCTGGGACAATAATATTAAGAGGAACTAAAATAGGAGATAATTCTGTAATAGGTGCAGGCTCTGTGATTAAAGGAATTATTCCTAGTAATTCGATTATTATTCAAAAAAGAGAAAATACTATAGTTACAATCAAAGAAGAGGTAAAAGATGAAAAGCAAAAGTCAGATTAGAATATTACATTATATAGGAAGTTTAAATATTGGTGGCTCACAAACTATGATTATGGAATTATATAGACATATTGATAAGAGTAAAATTCAATTTGATTTTATTGTTGATCGAAAAGATGATTTATTTTATAAAGAGGAAATTGAAAATTTAGGTGGAAAAGTTTATATTTTTGAAAATTTTAAAGGATACAATTATATAAAATATATTAAACAATTAAAAACTTTTTTTAAAGAGCATCCAGAATATAAAATTATACATGGTCATGTTAGAAGTGTTGCTTCTATTTATTTAAAAATTGCTAAAAAATACGGTTTAGTTACAATATCTCATAGTCATAGTACATCAAATGGTAATGGGGTTGCATCTTTAGTAAAAAAAATATTACAATATAAAATTAGATATATTGCGGATTATTTTATTGGTTGCTCAAAAATTTCGGCAGTATGGTTATTTGGAAAAAAAATAGCAAATTCCAAAAGATGTTTTATTCTTAATAATGCTATAGATACTAAAAAATTTTGTTTTAATGAAAAAATTAGAGAAAAAATTCGTAAAGAATATAATTGGGATAATAAATTAGTTATTTGTCAAGTTGGTAGATTTGTTGATGTTAAAAATCATGAATTCACTTTGGAATTATTTGAAAAATATTTTAAAACAAATAATAATGCACTTTTATTACTTATTGGTAATGGACCTCTTGAAGAAAACATAAAAAATAAAATAAAAAAATTAAATATTGAATCTAATGTAATTATTTTAAAAAATAGAAATGATATTTATGATTTATTGCAAGGAGCTGATATATTTTTGATGCCATCGTTATATGAAGGGTTACCTCTTACTTTAGTAGAAGCTCAAGCATCATCTCTGCCTTGTGTAATTTCAAATAAAATTTTGGCTGGTTTTTTAATAGATGAATTAATAAATAAAGTTGATTTAAATTCTTCTTATGAAGAATGGATTAATGTTATTAATGAAAATAAAAATAATATTAGAAAAAATCGTCAAAAAGAAATTATTGAATCAGGATTTGATATAGAAAAAAATGTTGAATGGTTGGAAAAATTTTACTTAAATGTATTAGATAAGTAGGTGATATTGTGAAATTAATGTTTTGCTGTGGTTCGATGAGAAAAGGTGGAGCAGAAAGAGTCATTGCATCTTTAAGCAATGAATTTATAAAAAAAAATGATGTTTCAATAGTTACTACTATAGTTTGTGAATATGCATATGATATTGATTCTAAAATAAATAAATATAGTTTAGATGATAACAAAACTAGTAAAAATTTTATTTCAAAAAATATTTTTAGAATAAAAAAATTAATAAATATTATAAAAAAAGAAAGCCCTGATATTATTATTTCATTTTTACCAGAGCCAAGTTATAGGGTTTTATTTGCTAATATATTTTTAAAAAAGAAAGTTATTGTTTCAGTTAGAAATGATCCAAATAGAGAATATAATAGTTTTTTTAAAAAATTACTAGTTAAAATTTTATATAAAAAAGCAAATGGTTTTGTTTTTCAAACTGAAGATGCAAAAAATTGGTTTTCTAAGGATATTCAAGATAAATCAATTGTTATACCTAATCCAATTAATTCAGAATTTGTATGTAAACCTTTTGCTGGAGAAAGAGAAAAATCTATTGTAACAGTAGGAAGATTAAATTCTCAAAAGAATCAAAAATTATTGATTTCGGCATTTTCCAAAATAAGTTCAGAATATCCAGAATATATATTAAAAATATATGGGGATGGAAATTTAAAAGAAGAGTTAGTTTCATATACTAAAGAATTAAATATATCTGATAAGGTAAAATTTATGGGTAATTCTAATAATATTAAAAATGATATATATAAAACAAGTTTATTTGTATTATCTAGTGATTATGAAGGAATGCCTAATGCTTTAATGGAAGCAATGAGTTTAGGACTTCCATGTATATCAACCGATTGTCCTTGTGGTGGGCCTAAAATGCTTATAGAAAATGAAGTTAACGGAATTTTAGTTAAAGTTAATGATATTGAAGATATGGAAAATGCAATAAAAAAAGTCCTAAAAGATAAAAAATATGCTAAAATATTAGGAGATAATGCTAATAAAATTAATCAAAAATATGATATATTAACTATTAGTAATATTTGGGAAAAATATATTAAAAATATTTTAAATAAATAATTGTGAATTGAAAATTATATAAATAAATTTATTTAAAAGGAGGAAAAGAAATGAAAATTACTTTTAAAAAATATGTACCAATTTTTTATGTAATGTCAGCATTAATTATTTTATTGGCTCCTTATGCTGGTGATAGCACTTTAGGTACTGATGGAATGAGAAAGATTTTAAAATTTTTACTTTATTTTTTTGCTATCTTTAATTTAGTAATTGTTCTTATTTCGTTTTTTACTAAGAAGAAAATCACTTTATCTCAAATAATGTTTTTATTGTCATTTGCTGTTTATTTTATTATAAATTCTTTTCATATATATGATTATAGTATGCAGATACAAAAAATATTAACTTTGCTTTTATGTATAGGATTTGGATTAGCAGATGATGAAAGTCAATTAGAAGCTTTTACGTTGTTTAGAAAAATATGGATTATAATATCAACAATATCTGTTATATGTTATCTATCTTATATGTTTAAATTACCTATTCCATATACCGAGGTTAGTTATTATAATCATAGTGCTGTTCAATCGTATATAAGTTATGGATTAGTTTATATATATAAAGTAGGTGCTTCTTTAAGATTATGTGGCATTTGTAATGAACCAGGTTATTTTGGAACAGTAACAGCTTTTGTTTTATGTGCTGATAGGCTAAATTTAAAAAAATTAAGTAATATTATAATGTTAATAGCAGGTTTATGTTCCTTTTCCTTAGCTTATGTATTAATAATATTTATTTATCTAATAATTAAAAGTTTTAAAAATATTAAGATTTTATCCTTTCTTTTAGTTTTAATAGGAATTTACATATTTATATTGCCAAATATTCAGTTTGAAAATAAAAATATAAATCTACTTATTGATAGGCTATCCTTTATTTATGATGGAAGTATTAAAACAGCTAGAGGTAATAGTGTATTAGAGGATGCTTTTAAAGAAGCAGTTGATAAACATCCTATCTTTGGCTTTGGAGAATATTATACTAGTACTTTGGAATTAAATGGCTCAGCAAACTATAAAATAAACGTTGTTAATTGGGGAATAGGTGGCTGTTTATTGATATGGGGATCGTTATTATTAAGTGCATTATTTAAAAGAAAAATAAGCATAAATTCGATAGCATTTCTAGTTGCATTTTTAGCTAGTATATATCAACGTTCGGGAATTATGACTATAGTGTATATTCTTTTGTTAATAGGTGGTATTCAATTTATTGCTAATAATGATAAAGAAGCAGAAAAAGAAAGTAAAAAGATTCAAGAAGCAAAGTTAAGTAACTAATAAATTAGAAAAAATACAGAAAGGAAGGATAAAAATGTCAAAAAAAATAGGAATACTAACTTTTCATACTACAACAAATTATGGAGCTATTTTACAAGCATTTGCATTAGAAAAGAAAATAATTGAACTCGGATATGATTGTGAGATAATAAACTATCATGGATATATAGAATATAAAGAGTTTTTTAAGTTTCCAAAGTTTGAAAAAAATATTATAAATTATCTTAAGAATATTAGATATTATTTTATATTTTTAAATAAGAGGAAGCCACTTCGAAAATTTATAAATCAAAATATTATTTTATCTGAAAAAGATTATGATAAAAAAAATATTAGTTTATCTAATAATGTATATGATAAGATAATAGTTGGTAGTGATATGGTATTTAATTTAGTTGTCACTAAATATGATACTACATATCTTTTGGATTTTGCAAACAATTCTAAAAAATTTTCTTATGCTGCCAGTTTGGGTATTAATAAAATTGATGATAAAGATTTAGATTTATATAAAAATAACTTAAATAGTTTTAGATATCTATCAGTTAGAGAAATACAAACACAAGAATATTTAAATACTATTTTGGAAAATGATGTTAATATTGACATAGATCCTACCTTGTTGTATGATAGCACTTTTTGGGAAAAGTTTGAAGAAAAACCTTCTCAATTGCTTAATAAAAAATATATTGTATTATATTTTATAGATCCTGAAGGAGTTGAATTAGAAACAGCATTAAAAATTGCAGAAGAAAAAGATTATCAAATTATTATTTTAGGAAATTTAAAGAAAAATGGTGAACGTTTTACTTGTATATCTAATGCTTCAATAGGTGAGTTTTTATATTATATACACTATGCTGAATTAGTAATTACAGCTTCATATCATGGAATGCTTTTTTCGATGAATTATAATACTAATTTTATGTATTATAATAAATCTAATTCTCCTAGACTTGAAAGTATTGCAAAACTAACTGATACAATGGATAGAAGATTAACAAAAACTTATATTCCTGAAATAGAATTTGATTTTAACAATACAAATAAATTAATTTCTGATTTACGTAATAAATCAATAAAGAATTTAAAAAAAATTTTAGAATCTAATGATAAATAGACTATTTTAGATTAGAAAGGAATTATACTATATGAAAAAAGACTCTAGAACAAATAATGTAATAAAAAATACAACCATAACAACATTATGTTATATTATGTATTTAATAGTTTCTTTTGTATGTAGAACAATATTTACTAAAAAGTTAGGTGCTGAATATTTAGGAATAAGTGGTTTATTTTCTAATATATTAACTATACTATCTTTTGCTGAGTTAGGTCTTGGTAGTAGTTTAGTTTATCACTTATATAAACCATTAGCCGAAGATGATCATAATAAAGTAAATTTGTATATTAGATTATATAAAAAAATTTATAATGTTATAATTTTAGTTATATTAGTTTTAGGTATTGGTGTAATTCCTTTTTTGAAATATTTAGTAGAAGCTCCAAATGTTAAAGAAAGCTTGATATTGTTGTATGTATTATATTTAATTCAAACATTAACTTCTTATTTATTTGTTTATAAAAAAACATTGCTTACAGCTGATCAAAAAGATTATGTTGTAAGTTTGTTTACAGAAATAACTAACTTATTCATGAATATATTTCAATGTATAATATTAATTGTTTTTGAAAATTTTGTATTTTATTTTTTGTTATCAATAATATTTGGAATTTTAAATAATGTTATTTGTTCTATTTATGTTTCAAGAAAATATAAATATTTGAATGATAAAGTAAAAGGTAATCTTACAAAAAAAGAAATTCAAGATTTAAAATCCGATACTAAAGGATTAGTAATGACAAAGGTTGCAAGTGTTGCTTTTGGTGGTACTGACAATATATTTATATCATCGTTTATAGGAATAAGGTATGTTGGAATATTATCAAATTATTCTTTGATTGTTACCATGGTAAATTCATTGATGAATAAAATATTTGCATCTATAACTGCTTCAATTGGGAATCTTGGGGTTTCTAAAGATAGTTCTTCAAAAACTGAGAGTGTGTTATTTAAAATGTTTTTTATTAATGCTACTATATATACATATATTTGTGTTG
This sequence comes from uncultured Bacilli bacterium, assembly GCA_947629135.1. GTDB lineage: Bacteria > Bacillota_I > Bacilli_A > RF39 > UBA660 > RUG591. Next base: position 26,864 of record CANRCN010000001.1, read on the forward strand.
GAATGATAATTCTATTACAAGAATTTGTAACAGTTTTTTGGCTTAGTAATGAATATTTTTTAAGTAATTCTGTAATTATGATATTAATAATTGAATTATATATAAGATCATTGCATTTTCCTTTACATACAACAAGGTCTGCTTTAGGGTTATTTTCTCAATATAAGATATTTTTTGTGTTTGCTGCTATTTTAAATATTGTTTTAGATTTTCTATTAGTTAAACCTTTCGGAATCGCTGGACTTTTGTTTGCAACTATTTTATGTCGTGGATGGACTTATGTTGTAGATATATATTCTGTTTATAAATTTGGATTCAAAAGTTCTTCTATAAAATATTATAAATTATTATTTAAATGGTTTTTCTTTTTCATTATCTGTTATGCTATATCAATTTTAATAATTCAAAAAATAGTTGCAGTTAGTATATTAAATTTCATAATTAAAATATTAATAATATCAATAGTATATTTAATTTTATTTATAGTATTTTTTGGCAAAACAGAAGAGATGAATTACTTTATACAGCTATTCAAAACTAAATTAATAAAAAAGAAATAAGAAATAATCTTAAATTTAATTTATGAAATTTGTTTTAATTTAATTGTTTTATATAGGCAATTATGATATAATATTTTCAAATTGGTGGTGCATTATGAAAAAAAAGATATGTTTTTTAACTAGTTCAATATTTACAATAGGTGGAATTCAAAGAGCAGTTACTGTTGTTGCAAATGCTTTGTATCTAAAAGAATATGATGTTCATGTTATTTGCATTACTAATAACCATAAAAGAGATAATTCTTTATATGGATTAAATGAGAATATAAAAGTTAAATTTATTTCACCAGGTATACTTGATAAAATATTGTTTTTTTGGGCTTATCTTATAAAAAAGATAATTATAAAAAATAAAAATTTACATAAAAAAAATAAGTTAGTATCTTTTTGCTTTTTTAAAGTTAGAGTTTTTCAAAATAGAAAAATAATAAAGTATATTAATGAAAACAAAATAGATGATGTTGTTGGAGTAGCTTCTTTTTATACTATGTTAGTATGTGTATTAAAGGATAAAATTTCATCGAAAATAATTGGATGGCAACACAGTACTTGTGAATCATATTTTGAAATAGCTTTAAATTGTAGATGTTTAAAATATTTATTTAAAGAAAAAATAAATTTGTTATCTAGTTATGTAGTTCTAAATAACAATGATGCTAAATGGATAAAAGAAAACTTTAATTATAAAGCTACTTGTATATATAATCCTAAAAGTTTTACTTCAAAAGAAAAATCAAATTTAAAATCTAAAAATTTTATTGCAGTAGGACGATTTGTTAAAGAAAAGGGGTTTGATAGATTAATAGATTCTTTTAATATATTTAGTAAAAGTAATAAGGATTGGAATTTAATGATAATAGGAGAAGGTAGTTTAAAAGAACAATTGGAAAATAAAATCAAAAATTTAGCTTTAGAAAATAGAATAAAATTATTACCAAGAACTAATGAAATTCAAAAATTTTATTTAAAATCATCGATTTATCTTCTTCCTTCTTATTTTGAAGGATTGGGGATAGTGTTAGTAGAAGCCTGTGAATGTGGACTTCCAATTATTTCGTATGATTTACCAAGCTCAAAAGAGCAATTTAATACTTGTTCAATATTAGTTAAAAATAATGATATTGAAGGATATGCCAAAGCAATGTTAGACTTAGTTAATGATAAAAAAACTTTGGAAAGTTTAGCTAAGAAAGCCATTCAAAATGCTGATAATTATTCTATTGAAAAAATTGTTGCAGAGTGGGAAAAAGTATTATAATTATTTAAGAGGTATTAATTATGATAAAAAAAATATTTAAAAATAAAATAATAGATTGTTGTATTATTTTATTGGATTTGGTTATAATTGCTTTAGTATGTTATTTTAGTCATAATAAAATATTTGGTATTTCATTAATAATAATTATTCATTTATTCTTGTTAATAATTTTTTTCTTGTTTGTATTAAAATTACCAATAATTAATTATCAAAAAATTCGTACTAAAAAAATAATAAATGAGAAAAGAAAGCAACTTAAAAATGGTGAGATTTATTCTAAAGAATTAGATATTAAGACTTTTGATGGTTCAGGTTCATTAACACATCCATCTGTATTATATTTTGAAAATGGCTTTAATGGTTATAAATTTTGGATGGCTTTTACACCTTACGATAATGAAGATGTAGAATTAGAAAATCCATGTATAGTTGTTTCAAATGATGGTATTAATTGGAAGATACCAGATAAAATTAAAAATCCGTTATTAAAAATAATAAAAATACGAACACCTCTTAGTTATTATAATGATCCATTTCTAATGTATACTGATAGATTAGAATTATGGTATAGATATACAATAGAAGATAAAAAAGTTAAAAACTATATTTATCGTATCTGTTCAAATGATGGAATTAATTGGTCTAAACCAGAACTTATGATTAATGATAATAAATCTTATTATATGAGTTTAAGTATAGTTAAGAAAAATAATCAATATTATATGTATTATTTTGATATTGATTCCACTTTAAATGTTAGAACTAGTAATGATTTAATTAGTTGGAAAAAAGAATCTAAAATAAATGTAGAAGGTTTTAATGGTAAGTTTTGGCATGGAGAAGTTAGATTAGTAGAAGATTATTTTGAATTATTGCTTATGGATAGAAGTAATAATTTATATTTTGCCAAATCAAAAGATGGTGAAAAGTTTAAAAATTTAACAAATTTAAATCTTTATTATACACCTAGAGAATATTTATATAAAAATCAACATTTATATAAATCAAGTTTTGTATATATAGAAAATAAGATTTATTTATATGTACCATATGTTATAACTAAATTAAATTATTCTATAAAAAGAGTATTTCATAAAAAATGGAGATTAACTATTTCTATATTTTCAAAAGAAAGAGTTATGAAATAATGAAGAAAGGGAGGTAAATTAATTATGAAAACGTATTTTATAACAGGAGGAGCTGGTTTTATTGGCTCTACATTAACTGAAAGGTTATTGAAAGAAGGAAATAAAGTAGTTACAATAGATAACTTTTGTAATTTTTATGATCCTAAAATAAAGGAAGGAAATATTAAAGAGTTTTTAAACAATCCTAATTATAGGTTATATCGAGGAGATATTAGAAATAGGGAAGATGTAAAGAAAGTCTTTGATGAAAATAAAATAGATGTAGTTATGCATCTTGCAGCAATGGCAGGTGTTAGACCTTCAATTGAAGATCCACTTTTATATCAAAATGTAAATGGAGTAGGGACAGGCAATATTTTAGAAGAAGCAAAACTTCATGGAGTAAAGAATCTAGTTATGGCATCATCTAGTAGTGTTTATGGAAATACGAAAGAAGTACCATTCAGAGAAGATATGATAGTTGATTTTGCAATTAGTCCATATGCAGCAACCAAAAAGGCTAATGAAGTAATGGCTCATGTTTATCATAAACTAAATAATATGAATATTATTATGTTAAGATTCTTTACAGTATATGGGCCAAAGCAAAGACCAGATTTAGCTATTAATAAATTTACAAGATTAATGTTAAATAATGAAGAAATTCCAATGTTTGGAGATGGCACAACCTCAAGAGATTATACTTATGTTGATGATATAGTAGATGGTATTTGTAAATCATGTAATTATGTTATGAATCATGATGATGTATATGAAATAATTAATCTTGGAAGCAATAATCCAATTAGTTTAAAGGAAATGATTAATATTATAGGTAAAACTTTAGAAGTTGAACCTAAAATTAAACAACTAGGAATGCAACCAGGTGATGTTGATAGAACATATGCTGATATAAGTAAAGCAAAAGAATTATTAGGATATAAACCAAGTATTACTTTTGAAGAAGGTATTAAGAAGTTTATTGACTGGTATAAAGAAAAGGAGCAGTAAAAGATGAAAAAGACTTCTAAAGTATCTAAAATTAAGATTTTTTTAAAAGAGCCTTCAAAGATAATAAAATATTTAATGAATAAAAATTGTTTCTGGTTTTTAAGTGATAAAACTTATGTAAAAATGTTGTATAGACTAGAAATGGGGAAAAAGTTAGATTTAACTAGTCCTCGAACATTTAATGAAAAGTTGCAGTGGTTAAAGTTATATAATAGAAAACCTGAATATACGAATATGGTTGATAAATATGAGGTAAAGAAATATATAGAAAAAGTTATTGGAAAAGAATATATTATTCCAACACTTGGAATATATGATAAATTTGATGATATAGATTTTTCTAAATTACCTAATCAATTTGTAATTAAATGTACTCATGATGGTGGTAGTATTTTTATCTGTAAGAATAAAAAAGATTTTGATATTGAATCAGCAAGAAAAAAAATCAATAAAAAATTGAAAATGAATTATTATTATCATGAGAGAGAATGGCCATATAAAAATGTAAAGCCTAGAATAATAATTGAAAAATATATGGAAGATAAAAATGACAAAGAGTTAAGGGATTATAAATTTTATTGTTTTGATGGATATGTAAAAGCTCTATTGGTTGCAACTAATAGACAAAGTGAAACTGAAGAACTTGCTTTTGATTATTTTGATAATAAATATAATCATTTAAAATTAACAAATCATTGGCATCCTAATGCAAAGACAATTCCTCATAAACCTAAACAATTTGAAAAAATGGTTGAATTAGCAAGTAAATTATCAAAAGGTTTTCCACATATTAGAGTTGATTTCTATGAAGTTAATGGAGAAATTTATTTTGGTGAATTAACGTTCTTTGATATGGGAGGAACGTTAAAAATACATCCAGATGATTGGGAATTAGAATGGGGAAATCTAATAAAATTACCAGATAAAAAAATAAATGGAAAGGAAGTTAAATTAAAAAATCTATAACAAGTATGTTTTTTATTAACAGATGATTAGGTGAAACCGAAGAATTAAATAAAAGAATTGTGGATGGTTATGTATAAAAAATAATTATAACTTGACAAAATTGTGATTAATTTTTATAATATAGTAAATTTTTAATTTAGGATGGAGGAATTATTGTGAATAAAATATTTTTATTTATGAATAAAATTTATAAATATCTTTTTGAAAAGTATTTGTTTTATAGTCGTATTCATGCAGAAAAGAAGAATATAAAAAAGAAGAAAAATTTAATTAATAAAGTAAATTTAACTGATGAACAGGTGTTAGAAGTTGATAAGTTATGGTTAGAAAATTATGGTAAAAAAATTCCAAAAGATTGGCATAGATTATATACTTCTTATACAGGAAAGTTTGATAAAAACTATTTTCCAGAAATATTATTTACTGCAAATATACTAAATAAATTAAATCCGAGAGATATAAAGAGGTTTTTTTCCGATAAAACATTAGCTCAATATTTTTATAGTTCACTTGATGAAAAAAAATATAAGGTTGTAAAAAATTATGTGTATAATTGTAATGGCTTTTATTATGATGAAACAGGAGTTATTACTTATGAAAAAACTATTGAAATTTTACAAAATATTGGCGAAGTAATTATAAAGCCTACTCTTGATACATGTTCTGGAATTGGAGTAGCATTATTGAATATAAAAGATGGTATAGACATTATTTCAGGAAAAAATATAAAGCAAATTTTTGAAGAATATAATAAAAACTTTGCGATTCAAGAAAAAATAATACAGCATGAAGATTTTGCTAAATTGAATCCTAGTTCTGTTAATACGATTAGATTACATACTTATATATGTGATGGTAAGGTGTATTCTACACCATTGTTATTGAGAGTTGGTAGAGCAAATAGTGTTGTTGATAATTTTCATGCAGGTGGTATTGGTGTAGGGATTACAAAAGATGGCTATTTAATGAGAGAAGGGTTTAAAGAGTATGGTGAAAGTTTTTTAAAACATCCAGATACAGGAATTGTCTTTGAAAAATATCATTTACCAAAAATACCTGAAATGATTGATTTTACTATTAAATATCATTATAGAATTCCCCATATAGGTGTAATCGCTTGGGATTTAACAGTTGATAATGATAATCGAATAGTTATAATTGAGACAAATATTTCTTGTCCTGGAATTTGGTTACCACAAATGATAACTGGAGAGTCATTTTTTGGTGAAAATACTAAAAAAATGATTAGAATGTTAAATGAAAATAAAAAGTAATATTCATATAGAAAGAAGGTGTTTATAATATGATGAATAATAAAAATAAAGAAATAAAAAATGATGAAATAATATTTATAAGGAAAAATAAATATTATGATAGTGCAAAGCCATTAGTTTCGCTATATACTCCTAATTATAATGGAAGAGATACTATTCAAAGAACATTTGACTCAGTAAAAAATCAAGTGTTTAAAAATTTTGAATATATAATAATCGATGATGGTTCTACTGATGGTGTTGAAAAAATAATAAATAAATTTATGGATAATGTGGATATACCAGTAATATTTATAAAGAAAAAAAATGGTGGTTTACATACAGTAAGAAATTTAGGTGTTAAATATGCAAGAGGGAAATATTGTACTTGTGTAGATAGTGATGATGAATTATTACCTGAGGCTTTATCTACATGTGTTGCTGCTTGGGATAGCATACCTAAAAATAAAGTTCATAGATATCGAGAAGTTGTAGCATTATGTGAAGATGAGAATCACAATATTGTTGGAAGTTATTTTCCAGACAATATAAATTCTGTCGATATGAAAACTGCACGAAAATTATGTAGAGCTACCAAAGGAGAGCATTTTGGGATGGATATTACAAAGGTAAGAAAAGAAAATTTATTACCTGAGCCTAAAGGTGTTAAATATGTTGTAGAAGATATTGTTTGGCGTAAGCTAGATTTAGAATATGATTCATATTATATTAATAAAGTGCTTAGAGTTTATCATTTAGAAGGCGAAAATCGTATGAGTAAGAATAAAAACAAAAATATTCAAAATGTTATAAATATGTTATATAATTCACACTACTATTTAAATAATGATAAATTATATATTGATTCTTTTAAACAAAAAATAGTTATAATTATTAGATATCAAGTTGCTAAAAATATTGTAAATCGTGCAAAAATAAAAGTAGAGTTTGATAATACCATAAAACATATTAAAAATAAGTTTTTAATATGTATATTATATATTCCATGTTTCTTTTATACGTATATTTACATTAATAAAAATAAGCCAATACGTGAAATTTTAAAACATAAAAAAGATTAATAAAAATAATATAATATTTTTTACAGAAATATTATCGTATGATTATCAACTAATGAGTTCAAAACTAAAAATGAAAGGAGAATTTTTGTATGAAAATAGCAGTAGCGGGAACTGGATATGTTGGATTATCAATGGCAACATTATTAAGTGGAAAGAATGAAGTAGTTGCACTTGATATAGTTCCTGAAAAAGTTGAAATGATTAATAAAAGAATTTCACCAATTAAAGATGAATATATAGAAAGATATTTTAAAGAGAAAAATCTTAATTTAAGAGCAACTTTAGATTATAAAGATGCTTTTAATGGTGCAGATTTTATTATAATTAGTACACCAACTAATTATGATGATGAAAAGAATTTCTTTGATACTTCAAGTGTTGAAGATATTATAAAAAAAGTAAAAGATATGGGAATTAATGCAACAATGGTTGTAAAATCAACAATACCTGTTGGTTTTATTGAAGATGTGAAGAAAAGGTATGATATAGATAATATTATGTTTTCACCAGAGTTTTTAAGAGAAGGACATGCTTTATATGATAATCTATATCCATCTAGAATAATTGTAGGTGAAAAAAGCGATAGGGCTAAAGTATTTGCTGATTTATTGAAAGATAGTGCTTTAAAATCTGATATAGAGATTAGATTCATGAATCCTACTGAAGCTGAAGCTGTTAAATTATTTGCAAATACTTATTTAGCACTTAGAGTATCTTATTTTAATGAATTAGATACTTATGCTGAATTAAAAGGATTAAATACAAAAGATATAATAGAAGGAGTATGTTTAGATCCAAGAATAGGAGATCATTATAACAATCCATCATTTGGATATGGAGGATATTGTTTACCTAAGGATACTAAACAATTACTTGCTAATTATGATAATATTCCTCAAAATCTTATTTGGGCAATAGTTGAGTCTAATAATACTAGAAAACAACATATTACTAATATGATTATGAAGAGAAAACCTAAAGTTGTTGGAATATATAGATTAACTATGAAAACAAATTCTGACAACTTTAGAGCAAGTGCTATTCAAACTATAATAGAGAATTTAAAAGAGCATAATGTCGAAATAGTTATATACGAACCAACAATTGATAAAAAAGAATTTGCTGATTGTAAAGTAGTCAAGGATTTAGATAAGTTTAAAAGTATTAGTGATGTTATAGTAGCTAATAGAATTGATGCTAATCTTGAAAATATAAGAGATAAAGTATATACAAGAGATTTATATAGTAGGGATTAAAGAAAATGTAAAAGAGAAAATTTGAATGTAATTATCTTTTAATGTATACCAAAAGATAAAATATATGAATACCCTTGATAGTGAAGGAGAGTAAAATATATTTCAGAAAATATTATATGATGAAGATTATATAGATAAAAGCAAAAAGAGGAGGTGACTTTAAAATGATGGACATTTGTAGCAAGAATGATTGTACTGGCTGTAAATTGTGTAGTAATGTATGTCCTAAAAAATGTATTTCGTTTAAAAAAGATGAATTGGGAGTAGAATATCCTGTTATTGATAAAGAAAAGTGTATATCTTGTCATCTTTGTGAGAAAAATTGTCCTTCAAAACATGAATTTGAATATAAATTTCCAAGAACTGCTTATGCAGCTTGGAGCAGTGATGATGAGATAAGAAATAGTAGTACAAGTGGTGGTATTGCTCAAGAATTATATAACTATGCTTTAGTAAATAATTATTCAACTTATGGAGTAACTTTAGAAAAAAATAAAAACAGCATAAATGATACATATATATATATATATATATATATATATATATATGCAAGTTGCTAATGTAAAAGAAATTAAAAAAGTAATTGGTTCTAAATATTGTCATGCTGATTTATCTAGAATTTTTGAGAATTTAGAAAACGATATTTTGAATGATAAAAAAGTTTTATTTATTGGTTTGCCATGTCAGGTTGCAGCAGTAAAAAATAAATTTGCTAGAGCTAAAAAATTAGACAATTTAATTTTAATTGATCTTGTCTGTCATGGGGTAGCACCACCTGAGTATTTACAACAGCATATTTATAATATTGCTAATAAATATAATAAAAAAGTTTCGAATATCACTTTTAGAGATAAAAATTCTAGTTATTATTTATCTTTATATGATAACAATTCTAAAAAATTTTATTCTAAACAACCTATGCAAGATGATATCTATTATCGTGGTTTTATGAATAATTTAATTTTGAGAGAAAATTGTTATCATTGTCATTATGCTAGAAATGAAAGAATTTCAGATATTACTATAGGGGATTTTGATGGATTAAGAGATTCAAGAATTACTGAAGACAATCGTTCTCAAGTTTCTTTAATCTTAGTTAATACATTAAAAGGTGAGAATTTAATAAAAGATTTAATATCTAATAAAAAGATAGTAGTCTATAAACAAGAAAAAGTAGAGGAAGCGATTAGATATAATAAGGCATTAAATTCTCCAACTATCAAGCATAAAAATAGAGAGCTTTTTGAACAAAAGTATATTTTATCAAAAAACTTTGAAAAATCTGCTAATATAGCATTAAAGGAAGAGATAACAAAGTATAAAATATTAGTTTTCCCAAGATTAGTGTTTAAAATATTTCCTAAAAGTTTAAAGATAAAAATTAAAAAAATTCTAAATCGTACTTAAAGATAATAATAAAATTTAATTTAATCACGTGAATAATATTAATAATTACTTATTTAATTATTATAAAATTTAGTTTATATATTAAATAAGGAAAGGGTGATTAAATTGAAAACTAAATTAAAAGAAAGATTAAAAAAGTATGCAATAGTTAAAAAAATAATAAAGATTAGAGAAAAACGTCGTATAAGAAAAGAATTTCTAAAAGAGTATAAATATTTTTATGAATATTATAATATGCCAAATCCAACTAATTTAAAAAAGCAATATAAAATGTTACTTAATATCCATGCTTTAGAAAAGGGAATGTTGAATAAAAAAATGCGACCTTTTGGAGTAGAGAAAGTAAATCAATTAATTGAGTTATTTAATGAAGTTGATGATAAAGACTCATATGCTTGTACTTTAACAATAGGAATATTAAAAGCATATGTTGATGTTTATGAAAAAAATGGATGGTCTTCAAATGAAGAATATATTAAAGTAAAGAATTTTCTAGATGAGCATATAAGTAATGACTTTAAAAAAGCAGGAACATATAATTTAAGTAAAAAAGAAATAATGAAAGATTCGGAAATTAATTATTTAGCCTTTTTATCAGGTAGACATTCTGTAAGAAGTTTTAAAAATATACCTTTAAAAGAGGAAGATATCAAAAATGCAGTAAATATGGCTATTATGTCACCTTCCGCTTGTAATAGACAGATGTGCAAAATTTGGCATATTATTGATGATAATAAAATAGATGTGTTGAAAAAACATTTATCTGGTTTAGGTAATTTTAATTTAGATAATAAAATAAGTTTCTTTATTATTACGTTTGATATGAATAATTGCTTATTTCTTAGTGATAGACATGATGGAAGGTTTAATGCTGGTTTGATGGCAATGAATTTTGTAAATGGTTTACATTCACTTGGAATAGGTTCATGTTTTCTTCAATTTGGAAATACTATAGATGATGAAATAGAAGTTAAAAAAGTACTTGGAATACCAAATAATGATCGTATTGCAATAGTAATTGCAGCTGGTTATTATGAAGATGAGGTTAAAGTAACATATAGTGTTAGAAAAGATATAAATGATATTTTTTTTGAAAAATAGGAAGGAAAATTAGGCAGTAAAATTTGCTGTTTTGAAAGGTGTTATTTATGAATAAAAAGTTAACTAATTGTAAACACGGGGGGGGGGTTATTCCACAGAAAAGTTCACTTCTAAAAAATATAAAAATTATTGCTTTAAAATTTTAATATCTGGTATTTTTGCTTTTTTGATATTAAATGTTATTTTTAGTTTTTATTTTAATCCTCCAACTTCTGATAAGGAATATGAAAAATCTTCTTTTTTAGTAACTCCCTTTAAATATGAACCAATGGAAAGGTTTACATATGCTCTTGAAGGACATGGTCATGGAAGAGTTAATAATGATGGATATATAAATGTAGAGGATTATGATTCTAATAAAGAAGTTAATATATTAATGGTAGGGTCATCACAGTTTGAAGCTTTTCAAGTTGATATTAAAAATTCTGTTACCTATAGATTAAATGAACTGTTGAAAAATAAGTTTGTTTATAATATAGGAGTATCAGGTAATGCATTTCCAGAAAGTATAACTAATATAGCCCCTGCTATTATTAAATATAAACCTACTGATTACATAATTTTAGAAATGTCAGATGTTAAATATTCAGATCAAGAACTTAGCAAAGTTCTCGAAGAAGAAGATAATAAAAAAGATTCTGAAAGTTCTTCAGGTTCAAAATCAGTTAAAAATAACAATGTTATTAGAAAATTTTATAGAAATAGTTCATTTTTAAGATTGTTATGGAGAAAATTAGAAGAGTTAACCGATAATCGAGAGGCAAATTTACCTGAAGCAAAAGAAGAATTTAATGAAAAACTTACAGGAGAAGTTTTAAATAAAATACGTACTATAGTTGAAAATAAAGTTAAAGTAATAATTGTATACCATCCTTCTGTTTCTTTAGAATCTGATGGTAATTTGATACTTTTAAATAATGAAAATGTAGAAAAATTTTCAAAGTTATGTACAGAAAATGGAATATATTTTCTTGATATGAGTGATAGATTTAGTGCAGAATATAAAAAAAATAATATTTTACCATATGGATTTAGTAATACATCAGTAGGAAAAGGACATTTAAATAAATACGGACATGAAATGATAGCTGAAGAATTATATAAATTAATCAAGGAGGAAAAGTAGTATGTCGTTTGCATCAATAGATTTTTTAATATTTTTTATAGTTGTAATATTGGGAACATTAATTATTCAAAAATTTTTCTCTAAAAGAGTGAAAGAAGTATTCTTACTTATTGCAAGTTACTTTTTTTATGGATATTGGGATTGGAGATTTTGTTTCCTATTATTATTTGTAACCTTATCTTCGTATTTTACAGCAAAATATAAAGATAAAAAAGGAATATATATAATAGGAATAGTTATACCATTAATTGTACTAGGATTCTTTAAATATTTTAATTTCTTTTTGGAATCAGTATCAAGTATAATAGGTCATGATTTAGGAATATTAAATATAATTTTACCAGTTGGAATATCATTTTATACATTTCAAGCTTTAAGTTATGTAATTGATGTAAAAAGAGAAAAGATAGAAGTTGAAGATGACTTTATAAGATTAGCTTTATATTTAAGTTTCTTTCCACAACTTGTTGCGGGACCAATTGTAAGGGCAGCTGATTTCTTACCTCAATTAAAAGAAGAAAGAAAAGTAAGTTCAGAAAATTTTAAATATGGTATTCAGCTAATGGCATTTGGATTATTCAAGAAGATTGTAATAGCTGATCATTTATCAGTTTTTGTAGATGATGTATTTAAAGTACCAGTAGCATTCCATTGGGCAACGATAGTTCTAGCCGTAATTGCTTATTCAATTCAAATATATTTTGATTTTTCAGGATATTCTGATATAGCAATTGGATGTGCTAAATGTTTAGGATATGATTTTAATTCTAACTTTAATTTACCATATATTTCTCAAAATGTAACAGAATTTTGGAGAAGGTGGCATATAAGTCTATCAACATGGTTAAAAGAATATTTATATATTCCTCTAGGAGGAAATAGAAAAGGTAAAGTTAGACAATATATCAATTTATTTATAACTATGTTACTTGGTGGATTATGGCATGGAGCAAGTTGGACATTTGTATTTTGGGGTGGTTTAAATGGATTAGCTTTGTGTATAGATAAAATGATACCTAAGAAAAAAGAAAAGAATTTATTTGATAAGGTTATTGGTGTAATATTAACTTATACATTTATATGTTTTACATGGATATTCTTCAGGGCAGATAACTTTACAAATGCATGGGATATAATAAAAGGAATATTTACTTTACAAAAAGGGATAAGTCAACCTTTTGTATGGGCTTTTGTTGCAATTATATTATTAGTTATATTTACAATAGGAGCAATTATAAAATCTCATAAGAATAAAGATAAATATGTAGATGGGTATTATCCAATAGTTAATTTAAATACTGTATTTGGATTAACAATATTCTTTGTTGTAATAGGATTAATTTTTTGTTTAGCTTTTACAGGCGAACAACCATTTGTATATTTTCAATTTTAAATATATGAAAAATATTTTAAATTATTATTAGAATTTAATTAGAAAAAATATAAATGAAATTTATTAAAAAATAGAAAGGTATTTAAAATATGAAAAAAAAGTTAACAATTAGTCAATCTAGGGGGGGGCATAGTAAAAAAGAGTATAAAGGTATTGATATAACAAAATTTATTATGGCAATTCTAGTAATTGCTTGTCATGCAAATTTATATACCAATTATGATGGAACAATAGGAACAATCTATCTTTTGGTACTTAGTTGTGTTGTTCCATATTTCTTTATAACTAATGGTTTCTTTATGTATAAAGATGAAGAAACCTTTGAAAATAAACTTTGGGATAATCTAAAAAAAATTATTAAATTATATATAATTTGGAATATAATTTATTTACCTATTAGTATTTATGATTATGCTGTAAATGGGTATTCTGTTATAAAAGCAATAATTCTTTATATTCGAGATTTTCTGTTTATAGGTGATCACTTTTTTTCTTGGCCACTTTGGTATTTACTAGGATTTATATATGCCTTGATAGCATTAATTATATTAAAAAAATTAAAATTAAATGATAAAAAAATATTTATAATTACGATGTTAACCTATATATTTGCAAATGTAATGGAATATTTAACATCTATTGGTTCTAATAATATTGTTGTAAAATTATTTAGTTATGTCTTTGGTGATGGAAGAGTATTTACTGGAATATTTTTAGTTACACTTGGAATACTTATAAAAAAATACAATGATAAAATTAAGATATCTAAAAAAATATTATTATTGCTAATTATAGTGTGCTTTGCAATATCAGTTATAATTCCAAATAAGATAAGCGAAGTTGGATTATATATATTTCTATTTTTATTAGTCAAAGAACTTAATAATATTAAATTTAATACAATTAACTTTAGAAGGTGTAGTACAATATTTTATTTTGTACACATGATTAATTTATTTATATATATGTTAATTGTTGGGATAGATAATACTTATGGTGTTTATGGGTTTCTAATAACAATAGTTGCTTGTATGGTAGAATCTATTATTATAATATTTATTCAAAATAAGTGGAATCCAAAAATTTTAAAGGAATTGTTTAATTAAGTTTTGTGTATAAGAAGGAGTGATAGAAATGATATATATATATGAAGCAAAAAGAAGTCCAATAGGGAAGTTTAAAAAAGGTTTTATAAATACTGATTGCAGTATGCTTGGAATGCAAGTTGCTAAAAGTATTATTGAAAATACGAAAATTGATGTAAACAAAATTGATAAAGTTATATTAGGAAATGTTTTATCGGCTGGTTTAGGACAAAATATTGCAAGACAAATATTAATAAATAGTGGAATACCTGATGATAAAACAGCTTATTCTATTAATATGGTTTGTGGAAGTGGAATGAAAGCTGTTCATGATGCTTTTAATGATATAAAATTAGGAAATGCTCATTGCATTTTAGCAGGTGGAGTTGAAAATATGAGTATGGCTCCATTATTAAAAGATAAGTACGATGATAATAAAGAGTTAAAGGATAGTATGTTATATGATGCTTTAACGGATGTATTTTCAAATGAGCATATGGGGATAACGGCTGAGAATGTTGCAGAAAAATATAATGTAACTAGAGAAGATCAAGATAAATTTGCATATGATTCACAACATAAAGTACAAACGGCAATTGAAAATAAAAAGTTTGATGATGAGATAGTTCCAATAAAGACTTTTGAAGGAGAAGTAATAAGTTTAGATGAATTTCCAAGATTTAATACTGAAATGGAAAAACTATCAGCTTTAAAACCAGCTTTTAAAGAAAATGGAACAGTAACTGCTGGAAATGCTTCTGGAATTAATGATGGCTGTGCTTTGTTATTAATTGGAGATGAAACAATTAGTTTAAAACCTAAAGCTGAAATTATAGATTTTGCTGAAGCTGGATGTGATCCTAATTATATGGGAATGGGACCATTATATGCAATATCTAAATTATTAGAAAAAAATAATTTAAATATTAATGATATTGATTTATTTGAAATAAACGAAGCCTTTGCTTCTCAAAGTATAGCAGTTATAAGAGAATTATCTAAAAAATACAATATTAATTTAGAAGAATTTAACTCTAAAATTAATGTCAATGGTGGAGCAATTGCTTTAGGACACCCAGTTGGTGCATCAGGTGCAAGAATTATAACTACTTTAGTTCATGAAATGAAAAGAAGAAATTCAAAATATGGTGTAGCTTCACTTTGTATAGGTGGTGGTATGGGAATAGCTGTATTATTAAAAAATATGTGTGAGGAGGATTAATATGTTAGAAGGAAAAATTGCAATAGTAACTGGAGCATCTCGTGGTATCGGATTAGAAATAGCAAAGTTGTTTACAAAAGAGGGAGCAAAAGTTATTGGTACATATAATCATAATAAAACAGATATAGATGGTGTAGATTTTTATAAATTAGATGTTTCTAACAGAGAAGAAGTTAAAACATTTGTAGATACTATTATTAACAAGTATAATAAAATAGATATTCTTGTTAATAATGCTGGAATAACAGCTGATGCATTAACTAAAAAAATGTCTGATGAAATGTTTGATAAGGTAATAAATACTAATCTTACAGGAACCTATAATATAACTAAACTAATTGGTCCAATTATGCAAGATAATCATAGTGGTAGTATAATTAATATTACATCAATAGTTGGTATATATGGAAATATTGGACAAGTAAATTATGCAGCTTCAAAAAGCGGTATTATAGGAATGACCCATACTTGGGCAAAAGAATTTGCTATGAAAGATGGAAATGTTAGAGTTAATGCAATAGCACCAGGATATACAATGACAGAGATGCTTAAAACAGTTCCAGAAGAATTATTAGACAAGTTTAAAAGTATGACTTTATTGAAAAGATTAGCTGAACCTGAAGATATAGCTAATGCAGCATTATTTTTAGCAAGTGACATGGCTAGTTATATAACAGATGAAATATTAAATGTTAATGGTGGCATGAAATTATAAAAATATATACTTGAAAAAAAGGAAAGTGATTATATTGTGAAAAAGAATATAGAAAAAGTTAACAATAAGTCACCTCGGGGGGGGGGGCTTATAAAAAATATATAATAATATTTAAATTAATATTATCTTGCTTTATTGCATTTATAATATTAAATTTGTTTTGTATTTTTTATTATAATATACCAGTACATTCTACTTCTAAAGATGGTGCAACTGATTACGTTTGGGAACCAAACAAGTTTTATTCACGTTGGACTGAAGGCTTTGGATATGGAAGAACGAACAATGAAGGTTATTATGATTATAAAAAATATAAAAAGAGCGATAATGTTGATATATTAGTTATGGGATCTTCACATATGGAAGCAGCTCAAATACAACAAAATAAATCTACATCAGGATTGCTTGATAATATGTTAAAAGATTATTATGTTTATAATATAGGAATATCGGGTCATACATTTATAACCTGTGTTAGTAATCTTGAAGCTGCTATTACTAAATATAATCCAAATAAATATATTATTATTGAAACTAACACAGTTACTTTTTCAGATAGTGATTTGAACAATGCATTGAACAATTCAGTTGAAGAAATTCCTTCTTATGATGGAGGTGTAATTGGTATACTACAGCAAAATCAACTTTTAAGATTATTATATCATCAAGCAGAGTCTTTTCTTAATTTAGAAAATGAAGGAGATATAATTCCAAATAGTCAAACTAACTTTGATACTAATTTTAACTTATTAAATCAACTTTTTATAAAAATGCAAGAAAAAGCAGAAAAAAATAATATTAAAATAATAATAATGTATCATCCAAGTACAACTTTGAATAAAGATGGAAGTTTAAATTTGTCAAGTGAAAATGAAAATATAGAAGAATTTTCGAAATTATGTAAAGAAAATGGAATATATTTTCTTGATATGAGTGATAGATTTAGAGAAGAATATGAAAAGAATTATATTCTACCATATGGATTTAGTAATACATCAGTAGGCACAGGTCATTTAAATAAATATGGACATGAAATGATTGCTGAAGAATTATATAAATTAATCAAGGAGGAAAAGTAGAGTATCGCTTTTATCAATAGACTTTTTAATATTTTTTATAGTTATAATACTAGGAACATTTATTATTTAAATATAGAAGTATTCTTACTTATTGCAAGTTACTTTTTTTTAATATTGGATTTAATATTTTGTTTTCTATTTCATATTTTACAGCAAAATATATGTATATTTCAAATTTTAATTTGTCTTGTATAAAATAAAAGTTATTTTAAGTTAATATTATGATGATTTAGAATGATGTTAAAGGAATCTTAACTTATATTTCTTAGAAATTATTAGACGTTAATAACTATAAGGATTTATTAAAAAAACTTCCAAATGATAATAAATATGATTACAGAAGTATATATTTTTTAGGTACTAATTATTGCTTTATAATAGAAAAAAATATAAGTCTTTTATATGTTCGTTATAACTGAAAAATTATGTATGTTTTTCAGTTTACTTTTTTTATTAGACGTGTTAGAATATTGTTTGGAAGGTAAGTTTGGAGTATGAAAACTATATTAAAAAAAATTGATATCAAATTAGTTATTGCAGTTATTATACATTTTTTAATAACGTTTATTACAGATAGAAATATATTTATTTTTAAAGAAATAAATATTACTAATTATATTTTGTGTAAAGTAGTATTGTTAGGATTATTAATATTATTATGGAAGTTTATATTTAAATTAATTCATAAAGATAAGAATGCTGTTGATTATTTTAAAAAGTTTTTAATATACATAATTCCAATTTCTATTTTATTAGTTTTGTGTTGGCCAGGTAATTGGTTTGGACCAGATGTTGCTAATTTTTATCAATTTGCAATTCGTGGCAATTTTGTATATTATCTTAATTACTTATCATCAGTTTTTTATATTATAGGTTTAATGTTCTTTCCAGTTCCAAGTGGTCCTATTATTCTTTTAGCTATTTTATTTGGAATTGTATTTTCTTATTTAACTAAAAATCTATATGATATTTATAAAAGTAAACTTGTTTATTTAATGTTAATTCCATTCTTTATGTTAAATACTTTATTTTATACTTTTTATGCTAATAGACCAATTATTTTTGGAATTATTTATTTATTATTAATTAGTATTATTTTACTTGATAAAATTAAAAATAATAAATTAACTAATAAAAAAATTTTAGCTTTAATTATTTTAACAGGAGTCGCAGCCTATTGGAGAACTGAGAGTATTTATTTAATTCTTGCTATTCCTTTATTTATTTTTATAGTCTATAAATTAAAAGTAAATTTTAAAAACATTGCTAAGATCTTTGGTTTTACTATTTTAAGTTTTCTAGCTATATCATTACCTCAAAAAATATATGAATATAATTTTCATGATTATCCATTATCATCACGTAATGCAGCTATATATATTTTACCTTTATCTTATATGTTAACTAAAGATTTAAAGGGGAAAAATTTAGAAAGTAATTTAGCTAAAATTGATAAAGTTATAGGAATAGAAGAAATGAAAAAATATCCATCCTATAATGATACTTATTGTATTTGGGAAAGTAATTGTAAAAAATTAGATTATACTAAAGAAGAATATAAAGAGTTTCAAAAAGCTTATTTTGATGTAATAATTAATAATTTTCCTGAATATTTAAAAACAAGAATGTTAACATTTGTAGGTGCAAGTGGTCTTTATAATAATACTTTTACAACTAAGAATTTATATAATGAAAATATAGAGACTTTATTTGAAAGAAAAGATACTAAACCATTTATTAATTATAAAATAAGGAAAGTTGTTTATTCAATTTTAGAAGGAAGAATTTCTGATAAAGGAAGATCTATTCTTCCATATAATCTAACTAATAATTTAATAATACCTTTGTTATTTATTGGAATATTATTTATATATTCAATTGTAAAAAAGAAGTTATTTTACTTTTTGTTATCTGGGATGTTGATTGGTCATACTACGATAGTTTTCTTTACAGCTCCTGCTAACTATGCAATGTATTATTTTAATATTTATTTAACTGGATTAGTAGTTGGAGTTATGTTTATAATTGATTATATATATTATAAAAAGAATAAAAAATGTTATTTATTAGATATAAAGAAAAAAAATAAAAAGAAAGTAAAAAGGGAGGAATCAAAGATAAAAAAATTAATAGTTCAAGCTTTTAAGTTCTTTGGAATATCTGGAATAGGATGGTTAATTGATTTTACAACTTATACAGTTATGACAAGTTTACTAAAAATAGATATCATGATTGCTAATATTATAAGTTCATTTTTAGGAATTACTTTTGTCTATTTAGTTTCAACGAGAAAATTATTTCAGAATAATAGTAAATATAATTTAAAAGTAAAATATATTGCTTATATTTTATATCAAGTTGTTTTTGTATTATTAGTTTCTTATATAATGACATTTTTAAAAGAATACTTATTAGGATTTGATGTTAAATTAATAAGTGATTATGTCAATATAATAACTAAAATTGTAGTAACTCCATTTACAATGGTAATAAATTTTATAGTTATGAAAAATTTAATAGAGAGGATTTAATTGTATGGAAAAGATAATGGTTTTTATACCAATGTATAATTGTGAAAAACAAATAGTTAGAGTTTTAAAGCAATTTGATAAAGAGGTTTTAAAATATATTGAAGAAATTGTAATTATTAATAATAGAAGTACTGATAATGGAGAAGAAGCAGTTATTAATTTTAGTAAAGAAAATAAAATAGATAAGAAACTAACTTTACTTAGAAATGATGAAAATTATAATTTAGGTGGATCTCACAAAGTAGCTTTTGATTATGCAATTAAGAATAACTATGATTATTTAATTGTTTTACATGGTGATGATCAAGGAAGTATTCATGATTTGTTACCATATCTTAAAAATAAAGAATATGAAAATTATGATTCTTTACTTGGTTCAAGATTTTTAAAAGAATCTAAACTAGAAGGATATTCTAAGTTTAGAACTTTTGGAAACATTGTTTATAATTTTGCTTTTTCCATATTACTTGGGAATAAAGTAAAAGATTTAGGTGCAGGATTAAATATGTATAAAGTTGAATCTTTAAAAAATAAATATTATATTAAATATCCTGATAGATTAACTTTTAATTGTTATATGTTACTTGCTATTAAATCTTATAAACAAAATGTAAAATATTTTCCAATAACATGGAGAGAAGATGATCAAGTTTCTAATGTTAAAATGGTATCACAAGCTTTTAAAACAATAATGATACCAATTAAATATTTTTTTAGAAGAAGTAAGTATTTAGAAAGTGAGCATAGAGATAAGATAATAGAAGATTATACTGCAAGTTGTATATATAGTATTGGAGGTAAAAATGGAAAATAAGGTACATTTAATCATGCCTATGGGAGGAGCAGGCTCAAGATTCTTTAAAAATGGATATGTTATGCCTAAACCATTAATTGAAATAAATGGTAAACCATTTTTATATTGGTCAACTATGTCAATTAAAAAATATATAGATTTAGAAGATATAACTTTTGTTATTCTTCAAGAACATATTGATAATTTTGAAATTGATAAAGTTATTTTAAAATATTTTCCTGATGCAAAATTTGTAGTATTGAAGGAAATGTTTAAAGAAGGACCTGTATTAACTTGTAAGGCAGGACTCGAGAATATTAATGATGATCTTCCAATTATTTTTAATGATTGTGATCATTATTTTAAGAGTAGTAGTTTTAATGATTTTTGCAATAGTGAAGATAAAAGTTTGGTTGATGGAGCTTTAGTAACTTTTGAAGCTGATGATCCTAAGTTTAGCTATGTTGAATTAGACGAAAATGGAAATGCTAAACGAACTGTTGAAAAAGAAGTTATTAGTAATGATGCGATTTGTGGAGCATATTATGTTAAAAATAAAAAAATATTCTTAGATAGTGTTTCAGAGTACATGGATAATTGTAATTACAAAGAATTTTTTGTAAGTGGTATTTATAACATTATGATAAAAAATGGTTTAACTGTAAAAAACTTTAGAGTAGATTTTCATATTCCATTTGGAACTCCTGAAGAATATGAACTTGCTAAAGAAAAAGTAGAATTTGAGGAAATAAAATGATTTACTTCACATTAATTCTTGCAATTATCTTCATGGTAATTGGTCATTATTTTAAAGTTTATAGGTTAAAACAATTTATAGAAATTTATGAAAAGCCAAATACTCCTAGATTACTTCAAGCTTTATCTATAAGTTATGTTATCAATTTCTTTGTTCCGTTTAGATTAGGAGACATCTTTAGAGCTTGGTGGGCTGGAAGAAAGATGAAAAATGGAGTATCATTTTCTTTGACAACGGTTATTGTTGATAGAATTTTAGATGTTATAGTAGTTGCTTTAATCTTTTTTAGTTTTTATCTATTAGGCTTTAAAGAAAAAGTAATTGAAAGTTCTATTTATTTTTATATAATAGGTGGTTCAGTTTTATTAATATTATTATTTTTAGGAATGAAATTTAGTAAATATATAAAAATATCAATTATGAAATTTGCTAGAATATTTAATACTAATATTGAACTTAGGATATTAAAATTTACTTGGTATATTATCACAGCCTTTAAAGACTTAATATCAAAACTTAAAAAAAGCGAATTGTTAATTAATACAATTGTTATGTGGTTCTTTTATTTAGGTTCATATTCTTTATTTGCTTTAACAATGCGATTTTCAGGAAGTAATACAAGTTTAGTTGATATATTTACTTTATTATTTTCAAAGAATAGTTTTGATCTTTCAACTGGTGCTTTTTCAATTAGTAATTATTATATGGTAATTTATTTATTAGTGCCATTAGTTATTTTGTTAATTTTATCTTTATTTAAGACTAAAGAAAAAGGTAAAAATTATGTAAAAAATAAATATTTAGAGTTATTACCTCAATTAAATTCTTCAGATAAATTAGTTTTTTTAGAAGGATATTTCAGTGCTCGTTCTAGAGAATATTTTAATAATTATGTTATGTTAAATCGAGATATTTCTATTATTCAAGATTTTTCAGCAGGTAGTAATGCTACAACTATGCTTTGTACTTATGATAATAAAATGTTTTTTAGAAAATATAGTTTTGGTAAAGATTCTTCTAAATTATATGAACAAATTAAATGGTTAAAAGAACATCAAAAAGTTATACCTTTAACTAAGGTTTTAAATGTTAAAAGAGGCAATGAATATTGTTCTTATGATATGCCATATTTTAATAATGCTATTAGTTGCTTTAACTATGTTCATTCTACACCTATTAATAAATCATGGCCAGTTCTTGAAAAGGCTCTTAATACTATAGGTGAAAATTTACATACTAAAAATTTAGTAAATGCTGATATTAAAAAAATAGATGAATATATAGAAAGTAAAGTTATAAATAATTTAAAAAAAATTGAAAATGGTAATTATATTAAACCTTTACTTAAATATAATTATTTAATTATAAATGGTAAAAAGTATCATAATTTAAATTATTTTATGAAATATTTAACAAAAGAATACTTAGAAGAGTTGTTTAAAAATGATATGTATTCTGATATTCATGGGGATTTTACAATTGAAAATATTATTTGTTTTAATGATAAAGATGATTTTTATATAATAGATCCAAATACTGGTAATGTTCATGATTCTCCAAATCTTGATTATGCTAAGTTATTACAATCTTTACATGGTGGATATGAATTTTTAATGAATACAAAAAGTGTTTCAGTTTCTGAAAATAATATTAATTATTTATTTACTAAATCAGCTGTATATGATGAATTGTATAATAAATATCATAAGTATTTATGTGATAAGTTTGATAGAATAAAAGTAAAAAGTATTTATTTTCATGAAATTATTCATTGGTTAAGGT
Organism: uncultured Bacilli bacterium; assembly: GCA_947629135.1. Classification (GTDB taxonomy): domain Bacteria; phylum Bacillota_I; class Bacilli_A; order RF39; family UBA660; genus RUG591. Next base: position 50,368 of record CANRCN010000001.1, read on the forward strand.
TATTACCTTATAAAATAGAAAAAAATGGTGAAAGACAAGTATTATTTTATGCAGGACTTATTATAGTATTAAATGATGTAATAGAAATGTTTGGTGATGATTAATGAAAAAATTAGCAATGATTGATTTAGATGGAACTTTGTTTGATACTAACGAAGTAAATTATTATGCTTATAAAGAATCTTTAAATGAAAAAGGATTTGATCTTGAGTATGAACATTATAAAAATGAATGTAATGGTAGATATTATAAAGTATTTTTACCTGATATAGTTAATAATGATGAAGAGGTTATGGAATATGTTCATAAAAGAAAAAAAGAATTATATGAAAAATATTTGGATAAGGCTATTGTAAATGAACATTTATTTAATATTTTAGAAAGTATAAAAGATAAATACTATTTAGCTTTAGTTACAACAGCTTCTAAAAAGAATACTTATGATATTTTAAAATATTTTAAAAAAGTTGAATTATTTGATTTAATTTTAACTCATGATGATATTGAAAAGCCAAAGCCAGATCCTGAAGGATTCAAAAAAGCTTTAGATTATTTTAAGATTGATGCTAAAGATGCAATCGTTTTTGAAGATTCTAATGTTGGAATAGAAGCAGCTAAGAAAGTTGGAGCTACAATTTTTAAAATAGAAAATTTTTAGAAATAGATATTAGAAAGATATAAAAATTAACAATGTTCTTTTTTAGAATTTGTTAATTTTTTTATTTAAAAAAGATTAGTTTACAATTTCTTTTATACGTGTTAGAATATTACTAGAAGGGTAAGGTAGAAATGAAAAAAAAATTAAAAAAAATTAATTTTAAATTGATAATTATTGTTTTAATACATTTTGTAATAACATTTTTTACAGATAAAAATATATTTGTTTTTTCTGATATAAATATTATTAATTATATTTTTTGTAAAATTATATTTTTATTAGTTTTATATTTATTTTGGAAATTTATCTTTAAATTAATAGACAAAGATAAAGTAATGATTAGTTATTTTAAAAAGTTTTTAATATATATGATACCTATTAGTATATTATTAATTTTATGTTGGCCAGGTAATTGGTTTGGGCCAGATGTTGCTAATTTTTATGAATATGCAATTCATGGTAATTTCTTATATTATCTTAATTATTTATCATCAGTTTTTTATATGATAGGTTTTATGTTTTTTCCAGTTCCAAGTGGACCTATTATTCTTTTAGCTATTTTATTTGGAATTGTATTTTCTTATTTAACTAAAAATCTATATGATATTTATAAAAGTAAACTTGTTTATTTAATGTTAATTCCATTCTTTATGTTAAATACCTTATTTTATACTTTTTATGCTAATAGACCAATTATATATGGAGTTTTTTACTTGCTATTAATTAGTATTATTTTACTTGATAAAATTAGAAATAACAAATTAACAAATAAAAAATTTCTTGTATTAATGATTTTAACAGGAATATCTTCCTATTTTAGAAGTGAAAGTATTTATTTAATTCTTGCTATTCCTTTATTTATTTTTATAGTTTATAAATTAAAAGTAAATGTTAAAAACATTGCTAAGATATTTGGATTTACAGTTTTAGCTTTTTTAATAGTTGCAATGCCTCAAAAGATATATGAATATAAAAATGTTGAAGATCAATATACTCGTAATTTACCAATATATATTACACCTTTATCTTATATGTTAACTAAGGATTTAAAAGGTAAAAATTTAGAAAGTGATTTAGCTAAAATCGATAAAGTTATTGGAATAGAGGAGATGAAAGAATATCCATCTTATATAGATGCTTTTTGTGTTTGGAATAATGATTGTTTAAAGACAGGCTATACTAAGGAAGAATATAAGGAGTTTCAAAAAGCTTATTTTGATGTAATAAAAAATAATATACCAGAATTTATAATGACTAAAACTTTAACTTTTGCTAATGCAAGTGGGGTTTATGGAAGTACTTTTACAACTAAAAATTTATATAATGAAGATAATCAAATGTTATATAAGAGAAAAGATACTAAACCTTTTATAAATTATAAAGTAAGAAGATTTACATATTCACTTCTTGAAGGAAGATTAACTGATAAATGGCAACCTAATATTTTATATAGAATTTTTAATAATTTATTTGTATCATTCTTAATCATTGGAATAATATTTATATATTCAATTATTAAAAAGAAATTATTTTACTTTTTATTATGTGGAATGTTAATTGGACATGCTGTTATAGTTTTCTTTACAGCACCAGCTAGTTATTTTATGTATTATTTTAATGTTTATTTATGTGGGTTAGTTCTTGGAGTAATATTTGTAATAGATTATATATATTATAAAAAACATAAAAAAAGTTATGTTTTAAAGAACAAGTAGTTATAATTGAAGTTAAGGTGAGTTTGTATGAAAGAAGTAAAAAAAGAATATAAAGGTATAGACATAATGAAATTTTTATTAGCTATAGTTATTATAATTTATCATACTCGTTTATATACTGGTAATAATCATACTTTAAAAACGATTTATGATCTTTTGTTAAGTTCTGCTGTTCCTTTATTTTTTATAACAAGTGGATTTTTTGTATATGATAAATATAAACAAGAAGAAAGGATAACTAAGTTATTAAAGAAAAATATTAAATTATATCTCATTTGGAATCTTATTTATCTTCCAATTGCTATATATGGAGATGTTATTAATAATTATTCAGTTGGAAAATCAATTTTGTTATATATACGTGAATTTTTATTCTTAGGAGAACATTATTTTAGTTGTCAAATTTGGTATTTATTGTCATTTATATATTCTTTAATAATATTATTGGTGTTAAAAAAATTAAAATTAAATGATATAAAAATATTTATAATAACTATTTTAATATATGTTTTTGCAACGGTGATGGTATATTTAACTTCTAATAATTTTGATTATAAATTTGTTAAATTATTTAGTAGTATTTTTTCAACAGGAAAAGTATTTTTAGGACCAGCTATAGTTACACTTGGAATGTTTATTAATAAGTATAAAGATAAGATAAAAATATCTAAAATTGTATTATTATTAATGATTGTTTTATGTACTGTTGTATCAATTATATTTCCAAATAAAATAAGTAGAATAATGCTTTATATATTTGTATTCTTGTTAGTTATGAATTTGAATAATATTAAATTTAATACTGTTAATTTTAGAAAGTGTAGCATTATATTTTATTTTATTCATATGATTAATTTGTTTATTTATATGTTAATAGTTGGTATAAATAATACATATGGAATATATAGTTTTATATTTACACTTATTACTTGCATAATAGAATCAGTTATTATAATAGCAATTCAAAATAAATGGAATCCTAAAGTGTTAAAAGAAATATTTAGTTGATACGTTAAGTATTAACTTTTTTTACCAATATTTACTGATATAATCTTTAATTAAATTATAACGTTCAAATACTGATAATACTATTTTTTTATCACTTGTAATTGTTAAAAATTCTTTTTTAGTAACAAATTTAATATCTGAAACTTCTTGAGTTTGTAATTTTAATTTAGTAAGATCTACTTTGATATTGCTAATATAAATATCAACAAATTGGTGTTTATAAAGTGTAGTAGTTATTAGTTTAAAATCTTTATTAGTTAAATTTAAACCAATTTCTTCTTGTATTTCTCGAATTAGAGTTTCTTGACTTTCTTCATTTGCTAATGAACATCCACCTGGAACTTCCCATTCTAAAGGATGAGATTTATTTATACTTCTCTTAGTAATTAATAACTTATGATTATTAAATATCCAAATTTCAACTCCAACGTTATATTCTTCTTGAAGTAAAAGAGTATTTCTTTCTTTAGTATAGTTTAATTTTTCACGATTACTATTATAAACATCAAATAATTCCATTAAAATCACCTAAATATATCTTATCATAAATAGGAAAATATGATAAGATAAATATGAAAGGAATTAATACTTATGGATATAATTGTTAAAACTCGTGTTGGATCTTATGGAATTATTATTCACGAAGAGAAAATAGCTTTAGTAAAAAAAGCTAAAGGTGGTTATAAAGGAAAGCTTGATTTACCTGGTGGGGGAGTAGAGCATGATGAAAATTTAGTTGAAGCTTTAAAAAGAGAAATTAAGGAAGAAGCTGGAATAGATATTAGTAGTTATAAATTACTTGATGCTACCACTACTAATATTAAATGGAAAATGGCTGAAGAAGTAATGGAAGATTTACAACAAATAGGAATTTTATATGTATGTGAGACTAAAGATTTTAATTTAAAAAGTGATGCTGATGGATTGGATTCAGAAGGTGCTAATTGGTATGTAATAAAAGATTTAAATAAAGATAATTTAACCCCTTTTGCTAGATATGCTTTAGAGATGTTAGGATATTAAGATGGATATAAAAATAGAAACTGAAGAATTTAATTTTAAATTTAGAGTGTCTGGAGTAATTATAAATAACGATAAAGTTTTATTAGTTGATATGGATAAAAGTGGATTTCTTTGCTTTCCTGGGGGATATGTTGAATTAGGCGAAGAAAGTCAAAAAGCTATTGAAAGAGAAGTTTTAGAAGAAGTAAATATTAAAGTTAAAGTTTTGAAATATTTAGGTGTTATAGAGAACTATTTTATTAATAAGTATCAAAGAAAAATTCATGAAATTTGTTTTTATTATTTATTAGAACCTGTTGATGAAATAGAAACTTTAAATTTTAGTTTAGTAGAAAAAGGTGAATATCGTGATACAATGCTAGATTTTAAGTGGATTAATATAGAAAATTTAGATAAATATGATATAAGGCCTAAAATTATGAAAGATATCTTAAAGGAAAATAAGATAGAGTTTAAACATTTAGTAGTAAAAGAATAAAGATTAAATAAGTTGTGGTGATGTTATATGCTTGAAATAAATATGAGCAAGGTTATAAAAAATTATGGATTTAAAAATATTTTAAATGGATTTGATTTAGAAGTAACAACAGGAGAAAAAATAGGATTAATTGGACAGAATGGTTGTGGTAAAACCACATTATTTAAATTAATCACAAAAGAGGAAAATATAGATGATGGTAATATAAGTGTTAGAAAAGGTGCTAATATACGATTACTTTCTCAAATGCCTCCAGTAGTTAATGATAGTTGCAGTGTTAAAGATATTTTAACGAGAGATTTTAAAATAATATTTGATATTGAAAAAACTATGAAAGAATTAGAAAAACAAATGTCTCTTGTAGATTCTAAAGAAATGGATAAAATTCTTGATAAATATGGAAAATTACAAATTAAATTTATGAATTTAGATGGTTATAATGTTGATGCTAAGATAAGTGAATTATGTAATAAATTTCGAATAGATGAAGACATGTTAGAAAGAAAGTTTAATACATTATCAGGTGGAGAAAAGACTATTGTTAATTTAGCTTCGATTATGCTATCTAGTCCAGATATTTTACTTTTAGATGAACCTACTAATAATTTAGATATAGATACTTTAGAGTGGTTAGAATCTTTTTTAAAAAATTATCCTGGAACGATTATCTTGTGTTCACATGACAGATATTTTTTAGATAAAATAGTTTCTAAAATTGTATTAATGGAAAGAGGAAAATCTGAAATATTTCATGGAAATTATTCCTATTATTTAAAAGAAAATGAGAAAAGAATTTTAGCAGAATTTCAAGATTATAAAGATCAACAGAAAATGATAGAAGCAATGAAAAGAAAGATTAAACAGTTACAAGAATTTGGTAAATTAGCATATCCTGGAGGAGAATCTTTCTTTAAAAGAGCTGCTAGTATTCAAAAAAGGCTAGATAAAATAGAATTATTGGATAGACCTGAAATTAAAAAAGAAGTACCTTTAAATTTTCAAATGAATGATAGATCTGGAAAACAAGTGTTGTTAGTTAGAAATTTTGATTTAAATATTCAAGATAAAGAGTTATTAAAAAATATTTCTTTTGATATTACCTTTAAAGATAGAATTTGCCTAATGGGAAAAAATGGAAGTGGTAAATCAACTTTAATTAAATATATAATGAATATTTATGAAAATAATATAGAAAATGAAAAAGTTAAAATTGGGAGTAATGTATTAATAGGATATATTCCTCAAACAATCACTTTTGAAAATGATAATGCAACTATCTTGGAAATAGCAAGAAAATATTTTGATGGATCTGAAACTTATTTAAGAGCATCTTTAGCAAAGTTCATGTTTAATGGGGAAAATGTATTCAAAAGAGTAGGAAAATTATCTGGTGGTGAGAAAGTTAGATTAAAATTATTTGAATTAATGCAAAAAAATGTTAATTTATTAATTATGGATGAACCAACTAATCATATTGATATTACAACAAGGGAGGTTTTAGAAGATGCTTTGAAAGATTATCATGGTACAATTTTGTTTATTTCACATGATAGATATTTTATAAATGAAATAGCTAAAAAGATATTTTATATTGAAGATAAAAAAATTAAAGAATATTTAGGAAATTATGATGATTATTATCAAAAAAATAAAAATAATTATAATTTGTAGATTGGAGTTATTATGGAAAGAATAAAATTAGAAAATGTTAAGAATTTTAGAGATTTAGGTGGATATTTAACAATTGATAATAAAATAACTAATTTTAATAAAATTTATAGAAGTTCTTTACCAACTTATTTAACAGATAAGGAAATAGAATTTTTTAGAAGAAATAATTTAACAACAATTATAGATTTGAGAACTAAAGAAGAATTGTCTAAGAAAAAGAATATTTTTAGTACTTTAAAGGAATTTAATTATTATAATATTCCTTTAAGAGGAGGAGATTTTCCTAAAAAAGAAAAAGATATTCCTTATGGATATTTAGATATAATAGATGATTTAGATAGTGTAAATTTGGTGTTTAAAACTATAAGGGATAGTAAGGGAAGTATTTTAATAAATTGTAATGCTGGTAAAGATAGAACTGGGGTTATTTGTATGTTAATTCTATTATTATGTAATGTTTTAGAAGATGAAATTTTAGTAGATTATCAAGTTTCATATACTTATTTAAGAGAGGTTATTAGAAAAATGCATCTTGATAATCCTAAAATGCCTAAGTATTTAGGAAATTCTAAAATGGAATATATGGAAGATACATTAAAATTATTTAATTATAAATATGAATCTATTAATAAATATATGTCATTGCTTGGATTTAATAAAGATGATATGGATAAAATAGTTAAAAAATTAATGGATTAAAAAAATATAAAGAGAGATGATTATTTATGAATAGATTGATAGCTCATGGTTTAATAAAAATAAATGGTAAGTATTTATTGATTAAAAGAACTAAAGAAAAAAGAGAAAAAGCTAATTTGTTACCTGATTATTGGGATATACCAGGTGGAATGGTAGAATTAGGGGAGTTACCAAGGGAGGCTGTTGTTAGAGAAACCAAAGAGGAAGTTAACTTGGATATTGAAGTTAAAGATATTTTGCATGAAGATAGTAATTATGATAAAGAAAAGGATATTGTATTTACTAGATTAGTATATTGGTGTGAATTATTGGATAGCGAAGATGCTTCTAATATTGTTTTACAAGAAGATGAGCATAGTGAATATAGACTTGTTAATGATTTAGAAGAAATGAAAAATGAAAAAATAGTAGATTATTTAATTGATACTATTAGAAATTTAAATAAAAAATATAAGTAACCAAATTTGGGTAAATACATAGATTAAAGTAGGGTGAATATGAATGAATAATAATGGATATCGTATAGTTGTAGATGCAGGACATGGAGGAAGCGATCCTGGTGCTGTATCAGGTGGCTTACGAGAAAAAGATTTTACTTTACAAGCAGCTAATTATATGTATAATAGATTTAAAGAACTTGGTGTTCCTGTTGCAATTACAAGAGATGATGATACTACTTTAACTAGAGCTGAAAGATTATCTACTATGACAGATACTTTTGGAAATGATTCTAAAGTTATAGTTTTATCTAATCACATAAATGCAGGAGGTCGGGATGCATAATATGTGATTAAATTACTTTGATAAGCTCCTATTTTACTGTTCCATCTGGAAAAATTAATGTAAAAATGCTAAAATTTTAGTAGGAGTTGTTAACTATGAAAATCAAATGTAAGAAGTGTAATGATATAATAGAAAATAAAGAATTCAATAAAGAAGCCTGGTGTTCTTGTAAAAATGTGGGATTATTTAATGACTACATTCTTTATGGAAAAAATAATAAGTTAAAAAAAGATAGTTATATTGATTTAACACCTAAAAAATCTATAGAAGAAGTAATTGAACAAATAAATAATTTAGAAAACAAATAAACTGAATTGTGGAAACACAATTTTTTTATGCAAATGAAATGATAAAAATATGAAATAATAATATAAAAATAAAAATTACATTTTAATGAGGTGATTAACTTTTAAATGTAAAGGATTATTTAAAAGTAGAAGAAAAGAAAAAATAAGCTATCTTATAAATAAAGACTATTTAAGTAGTTTAGATTATATTTTACAAATTTAAAATAATTTAATAATAAAATACAAAATAGCGAAGATAAGTTATATAAAATTTAAAGAATTATTAATTAAATAATCGAGTTTTTTAGATAATTATGGTATAATATGATAAAAATTAAATTAATTTTTAAAATTTTTGAGGTAGTTTTATGAAAAATGAGATTAATATGACAAAAGATGAATTAATAAAAAAGATATTAAGATATGATTTAACAGATGATGAAAAAAAAAGCTTTTGATAAAATTGTAGCATCATTTGATGAAATTTATGATTTAGATAGTGATGAATCTAAAACAAAGATTTCTAGATCTATTGCTATATATATGATATATAAGGAAAAAGTGTATAAGTAGGTATGTGAAAATGTAAACATATATGAGTATTTAATACTTTAAAGTCGTTCTTGAGATAAAAAATAATGAATGATAAATTATTAGTTAGAATAGCAAAGAGTTAATTAATGAAAATTAAACTTTAAATATCTAAAAAATAGGAGATGCAATTTGTTATAATTATTTTCTTGTAAAAATAGTTGAAGCTAGTGATAAATTTATAAGAAGTAAATTTAAAATATTAAAATAATTAGAAGGAGTGATGATAAATTGGCTACAAAATTTGAAAGAATTTACAATGATATTAAAATCGAATTAAAAGAGATTAAGGATAATAACAAATATAATAATATTTCTCAAGCATATGGTCATTTTATTTTAAAAATGCTATTTGATTTAACTGATGAAGAAGCATACGATTGCTGCACGGATGGTTCTAATGATAATGGTATAGATGCAATATATATTGAGCCAGATAAAAGAGTACACTTTTTTCAATTTAAATTTCCAGAAACTGAGAAAAATATCTCGAAAGGTGTATCAGAAGATGAAATATTAAAATTGTGTCATGGTGTTCAATCGTTTGTTTCACCAGAAGAAATTTTTAATGAAAATATTTGGAATGATTTATTGAAAGATAAAAGGCAGGAATTTTTAGCTGCTGATTTATGTGATATAAAATTGTGGATAGTAAGGTATTCTAATCAGGAAATTAGTAATTCAGCGGAATCTATTATTAATAATTATATGATCGGATACAAAAGAGAGACTGGTAATAAAATCGATAAAGAAATTTTTTTAGCAATGGAATGCTTGAATTTATATGAATCAAGAGCTAAAAACATTTGGCCTGATTTTACATTGCCTTATGTAAAATCTTTGACTCCATTTAATGATGAAAAAACTAGTATTGCGAGTGCATATGTTTCTTTAAATAGCATATACAATACATTTAGTAAAATTCAAAATACAGTGTTTGAAGGAAATGTAAGATTTTTAAATCCAAATTCTAAAATAAACGATGGAATTAGGGAAACTATATTAAATGTACCTGAGAACTTCCATTTGTTAAATAATGGAATAACTATTGTATGTAATGAATGTTTAGATATAAATGCAAAATCATATTATAATGTTAAGTGTGGCTCAATTATTAATGGAGCCCAAACTGTCGGAACTATAATAAATACTTTATCATCATTAACTGAAGAACAAAGATGTGTATATGAGAAATCTTTTGTATTTGTTAAAATTGTTTCTTTTAATAAAGATACTAAATTAATAAATGACATGGTATATACTTTAAATACCCAAAATCAAATGAAAAATTCTTATACTTTAGCTAATGATATGATAGTAAAAAATTTACAAACAAAAATAAATAAGGAAACTCCTTATTTTCTTGAAGTTAAAAATAACGAATATAATTATTGTAAAAGTAGTTATAAATCGTTTGATAAACTATCTAAAAACAAAATTGATATTGAAACATTTATTCAAGTTTATACTACATTTTATAATATAAATGATATGGCAGCATTATCTAAAAATAATAAAGCAATTTTATTTATGAATGAAAACATACAAAAAATTATTAATGAATTAAAATATGAAGAATCTTTATTATCCTATAAAGTATATGTGCAATTAATGAATATAATAAAAGAATATAGGGCTTATAGAAAAAAATCAGAGAAAATTGAAATATTAAATATTTTAGATATAGATGAAAATGATATAGATGAATATAGATATTTAAATACTGGCAATTTTATCATATTATATGCTTTGGGAATAATTTATTGTGAAAAGGGATTAGATCCAGAAAAGAATATGATTCCTGTTATTAAAGCTTTAAGATTATTATTTAAAAAAGAAAAAAATATTTCTAATGCAACAAGAATAAAAGAAACCTTTGATAGAGTTGAACGTTTTGTTAAAAAATTTAAAATAGATAATGATATTATAGTTGTGCCAACAAAAGTGGTACTATCGAAATTATAGTTTAGTAAAAAATTATAAATAAGTGTTTGAAAGGGAATAAAAATTCTCTTTTTTTATACTTTTTAGAAAAAATTTAAACCATTAAGATAGTTTTTAAATGGTATTAGAGCTATTACCTAACAAGAAAATGAGTAGTCTTTTAATCAAATATAAACATAAAATTTATGGAGGTGAATTTTAAAAAATGAATATAAAAGAAACTTTCGATAATGATAAAAATTTGGTTGATTTGATAGAAGAATATTTAAAAATAATGCTATTTAAAGAGAGAGACTCCTAGTTATGAATTATAGTGAATATACTTGTGAAGTTATGCATTTAAAAGGAGTTGTAAGTGTATAGCAATATAATACAATCGCCAAATTTTTATAGAGTAGGTTTATATATAAGATTATCAGAAAGTGATGAAGGTAAGTCTTATGAATCAGAAAGTGAAAGTATTATTAATCAAAGAAATTTATTAATGAGTTTTGTAAAGCAAAATGAATTTACCTTTGTTGATGAGTATATTGATGATGGATTTACTGGTACTAATTTTGATAGACCTGGCTTTAAAAGATTACTTGAAGATATTGAAAACGGAAGAATAAATTGTGTCATAACAAAGGATTTATCTAGACTTGGTAGAAATTATGTTACTTGTGGTTATTATGTAGATGAATATTTTCTTCTAAAAAAAGTTAGATATATTGCTGTACTTGATCAAGTAGATACTTTTTTAAATAATGTTGGTAACGAAATGATACCTTTTAAATCAGTATTTAATGATATGACAAGTAGAGATAATTCTAAAAAGATACGTTCTATTTTAAGAAATAAAAAAGAGGATGGAAAATTTATTGGAAGTGAACCTAGCTTTGGTTATATGCGAGATCCAGAAGATAAAGGACATTTATTACCAAATCCCGAAACTGCTTTTATTGTTAAAAAAATATTTGAAATGGCAAATAGTGGTATAAGTGTTAGTGATATTGCAAGTTATCTTAATGATTGTAAATATCCAACACCAAGTTTATACAAAAAGAAAGAAGGCTCAAAGCAAAAAATTAATCCAATATGGACTGTTTCATCAGTAAAAAAAATACTAAGAAATCAAATGTATACAGGTGATATGGTACAAAATGTCCAAACTAAAATATCATACAAATCTCAAAAGAAAGTTGCTCTTAATAAAGAAGCATGGATAATTGTTCCAGATACTCATGAACCATTAGTTAGTAAAGAAATATTTAATAAAGTTCAAAGTAATGTTAAAAGAAAGCAGAAAACACAAACTGATAGAGAAAAAAGATTATTTGAAAATCTTATTTATTGTCAGGAATGTGGTAATACTTTAACAGTTACTTACCGAAAAAATCATGATTATTGGACTGTTAATTGTAATAGATATTCAAGAGATCCAAGAAGACATTTATGTTATCCTCATTTTATGCCTTATGATAAATTAGAAGAAGCACTATTAAGTACTATTAAAAGTACTTGTAAGAAATATTTGGATGAGATTGATGTTAAATCGTTAGCACAGCTTATAAATGATAAAAACATTTCTAAAGAAAGTTCAACAGAAGAAATTAATTTTTTAAATAAAAAAATTAAAGAATACAATACTAAAATTGATATGCTATATGATGATAAATTTAAAGGTAATATTTCGGAAGATACTTATAAAAGATTATCAAGAGAAACAGAAATATTATTAAATCAATCTAAATCTAGAATAGAAGAATTACAAAAAGTAGATAAAAAGAAAAAAGAATCTACAAAGGAAGTGCAAAACTATGAAGAAAAGATTAAGAAATTAATAAATCTTGATAATCCAAGTAGAGAATTATTACAATCCATTATTGACAAGATAGTAATTGATAAAGATAGAAACATTGAAATTTTATATAAATTTAGTTTATTAAATGACTTTGATTAATAGAAGTTAGTTTATACTAACTTCGTACATATAGAGGCGAAATACAAAGAATTATGTGCAAAATTTTATAAATAACTTCTGTTCAACTTGGGGAGAAGTTAATATTAAAAAACATATTATTGTTATATTTAATTAAAGTTTAACTTCGTGACAGGCTGGCACGAAGTTAAAAAAAATATATTTTAAAATTTAGTACATTATAATAATGGTGTAATAATTTTTAAAAATCAAAAGTTATTACGCTTAATCGTAATAACTTTACAAAAATATGAAAATGATATATAATGTAATCAGAGGTGATTTATATGCTTTTAAGAGAAGATTACTTATCTAAAATAAGAGGATTTTATGATTCAGATTTAATTAAAATATTAGTAGGTATAAGAAGATGTGGAAAATCAGTTATTTTAAATCAAATAATAGAAGAATTAAAAGAAAAAAGGAAAATAGATGAAGAGCATATAATATTTATTAATTTTGAATTTATTGAATTTGAAGAATTATTAGATTATAAAAAATTAAATAAATATATAAAAGATAAAATTAAAGATGATAAGATTTATTATTTGTTTTTGGATGAAATTCAGAATGTAGATAATTTTGAAAAAGTTGTTAATTCTTTGCGTGCTCAGATAAAAAATATAAGTATATTTTTGACTGGATCTAATAGTAAAATGTTATCAGATGAGTTATCATCAGTTTTATCTGGTAGATATGTTTTATTTAATATAAATCCTCTATCTTATAAAGAATATGTGTCTTTAACCAAAAAAGATGGAAAGGACTTAAATACTTTTTGGGATTATGCTAAATGGGGAGGACTTCCAAATAGATGTGAATTTACAAATGAAATAGATATTAAAAATTATCTTCATAGTGTATATGATTCTATTATTTTAAGAGATGTTGTAAAAAGATTAAATTTAAAGGATACTATTCTTTTTGATATTATTTTACAATATTTGATTGAAACCGCCGGTCGTGAATTTTCTGCTGATAATATTATAAAATATTTAGATAAAGAAAATAAGAAAATATCTAATGAAACACTTTACAATTATATAGATGCTTTGTGTAAGGCATTAATACTTAAAAAGGTGTATAGATATGATATTGCTGGTAAAAGTGTATTAAAAACATTAAATAAGTATTATGCAACTGATTTAGGAATTGCTCAAATTAAAAATAATAATCCTGAATTTAAAAGTTATGTTGTTTTAGAAAATATTGTTTATAATGAATTAATAAATAGGAACTATGAAGTATATATAGGTAAGACTAAAAATGG
>CANRCN010000002.1 GCA_947629135.1 uncultured Bacilli bacterium
GGTGATAATGTAACTATTACAGTTGAATTAATTCACCCAATTGCTCTTGAACAAGGTACTAAATTCTCTATCCGTGAGGGTGGAAGAACTGTTGGTGCTGGTACAGTTAGCAAGATTGATAAATAATAGAAATTAAGTCAAGTTTAGACTTGGCTTTTTCTTTAATAAAATAAAAAATTAATTAAGGAAGGTAAAAAAATGAATGAGATAAATTTAACAACTGAAACAGCTATTTCTAATATGATAAGAGTATTAGAAAGCAGAGAATTTGCTGGTAGTTTTGATGATAATCAAAGAGCATTAATTAGAGATACTATAAGAAATCATGTTTATCAAATGGCTCTTATGATGCGAGATGGACAATTAACCCAAAATATTAGTCAAACTCCAACTGCAACTCAAACTCAAGCTGATAATCTTTGGGGAGAAAATACACCAAAATCATATTTATAATTTGTAAACAATATGTAAATAGACACTATTTAACTGGTGTCTATTTTTTGATATTATAAAAAATAATAATTTGTTTATAATAAGAAAATCTTTTTTTACTTATAAAATAACAAATTAAACATAAAAAACAAACTAATACTTAATTTGTCAATTTACAAAATTCAACAAATTAAATAATTCATATTATAACAATGCTTAGATTGCTTAATATCTAAAATTATAGAAATGAAAATGAAAAACGATAATACCTTTTGCATAAACTATAAATATGTGATATAATCATTATATAAAATAAAAAAGGATTGATGATATGAAAATAAGAAATATAATTTTAATTTGTTTAATTGTATTTTTAATTGTACCTGCTCATGTTGAGGCTAGAACTTTAAGAGATTTTCGAAATGATCTTTCGGCTTTACAAAAAAAGAAAGCTGATCAAGAAGCAGGTAAAGCTTTAAAGGAACAAGAAATAAGTAGTGTTAATAAAAAAATAGAGCAAACTACTAATACGATTAAAGAGCATGAAAATACAATTGCTAAATTAACTAAAGAAATAGAAATTCTTAATGATCAAGCAAAAGAAAGAGAACTTGAAATTAAAGAAGTTTTACATTTCTTGCAAATTGCTAATGGTGAAAGTGCATATTTGGAATATATTTTTGGAGCTAAAGATATAACAGATTTTATTTATAGAAGTGCTGTAAGTGGACAATTAGTATCTTATAATGATAAATTAATTGATGAATATAATGCAACTATTAAGAAAAATGAACAAAAGCAAAAAGATTTAAAGGCAGAATTAACAAGTCTTGATAAAAAACAGAAAGAATTAGAAAGTAGTTTATCTTCGCTTGGTAAGGAATTGAATTCAATGCTAGATGTTTCGATGTCAATTGATGAAGAAATTAAAGCTGTTCAAAAAAATATTAAAATGTATGAAGATTTAGGGTGTAAAGAAGATCAAGATATTAATTCATGTACAAGCAAAGTTCCATATTCTGGAAATTTTGTAAGGCCGCTTACTAATGGTAGAATTACAAGTAGCTATGGTTGGCGTTGTTATACAAGACCTAATGGCAAATATATCTGTGATATGCATAATGGAGTTGATCTTGCTGGAGGAGATACAAATGTTTATGCAGCAGCTCCTGGAACAGTTGGGGCAATTCATATGTACCAAAGTTGTGGTGGTAATATGATATTTATTCATCATAATATTGGTGGAAATTATTATACAACAGCATACTTTCATACTAAGAATATCAGAGTTAAAGTTGGAGATTATGTTGATCAAAATACGGTAATAGCTACAATGGGTGGAGATCCTTCAACCTGGTGGTATGATGGTTGTTCAACGGGACAACATCTTCACTTTGCAGTTGCCAGAGGACTTTATATGAAAGAGTATTCTACTTGGAATCAATATATTTCACATAACGTTAATCCAACTTCTGTTGTTAATTTCCCTGGACCTGGAGTTTGGTTTGCTAATCGTGTTCAAAGATATTAAAATAAAAAGTGTCGATTTTCGACATTTTTTTATTATTTAAATATATATAATAGATTTGTGATTATATGAAAGTGAAAATATTTGATGAAGAACATGAAAGTGATTTAGAAAAAAGTATTAATGATTTTTTAGAAAAAGAAGATGTTGAAGTTGTTGATATTAAGCTTCAAACTGCAATTGCAGTCTCTGGTGAAGAACAGATTTATTGTTTTACAGCTATGATTATTTATACTTAGAGCATATACATATTATCGTTATCTTCTTTAGTATAATTACTCTTTAAAAAAGTTGGATTCCCTCCTTCTAAACGATTTACTTTATTTTCAAGCATTCGAATTTCTCGTTCTAATCTATTAAGTTTATTATTAATTCTTTCAATCATTACTTCAAAATAATTAGTTTCAAAATTCCCGTTATTTAGATTGCCGTTAGAATTAGGATTAAAGTCTCCAAAATATGGCATTTGATTATTCATAAAATTCACCTCTATTTTATTATATGTACTTTTTCAAATTTGGTTTTTGATGTATAATATAATTAAGAAAAAGGTGAATTATGAGACAAAGAAATGTTAAAAACAAAAATGAAATAATTGCTAATTCAAAATACTTTATAGAAAATCCTACGGAATATAAGGGACATTGGCAAGATGTATTTAAAAATCAAAATCCTATTCATGTTGAAATAGGTATGGGAAAAGGTAAATTTATAATTGAAAATGCTTTAAAATATAAAAATATAAATTTTATTGGAATAGAAAAATTTGATAGTATTTTAGCACTTGCTTTAAAAAAAATACCTGATGATTTAGATAATTTAAAAATGATAAGATTAGATGCTATAAATATAGATGATGTATTTAAAAATGAAATTACAACGGTTTATTTAAATTTTTCTGATCCCTGGCCTAAAGCAAGACATGAAAAGAGAAGGTTAACTAGTTTTAATTTCTTAGAAAAATATGATCATATTTTTAAAGATAGAAATCATATTATCATGAAAACTGATAATAAAGATTTATTTGCTTATAGTATTAAGTCTTTAAATAATTATGGTTATCAAATTGAAGATTTAACATTTGATCTTAATTCTTTGAATGATTTAGAAAATATTCAAAGTGAATATGAGGAGAAATTTACAAAACTTAACAATCCTATCTATAAAATTGAGGTAAACAAGAAGAAAAATTAAAAAAAGGGTATATATTTGTGAAAAAATTTGATATAATGAAAAAAGAGTAGGTGGAATATGAAAAAATTTATATGTCTCTCTCTAATAGTTTTACTTCTTGGAGGATGTACAATAACTAGAATTCAAGAAGATAGCTTTGAAAATATAATTAATACAGTTTTATATAAAGATACGAATTTAGCAAACTCAACATTTGATGGTTATAAGTTTTATTTACCTCGTGGAACAATTGTTTCGGGAAAAAAACAATCTAATTTGGAAATTAAAGATTCTAAAAATTATTATTACTTGTATGTTGATACTATTTCTTATTATTATAAGACTCGTGAAACTCATGAAGTAGATGATAATATCTTTTATTCTAAAGATTTAAATTATGGTGATAATTTTGGTTATATTGATATTTCTAAAGTAAATAATAAATATTTCGTTGAAATTATGTATAACTATGCAAAAATTGAGGCTTATGTTGAAGAAGATACCTTATATGATGCATTTTTAAATATGTGTTATATCTTATCAACTATTGACTTTAATGAAAGTGTTATCAATTATAGATTAAGTAACAAGGAACTTGAGACGACAACTGAGGAATTTAATATATTTAAATCAAAGAAAGATGCTGATAACTTCTTACAATATATAGAAGAATTTGATAAATATGAAGGTGAAAAGGATAATAATACTAACATAGGTCAAGACCAAGATAGTCTAGAGACTGACAAGACAAATGAATAAGGAAGGTGATTAAAATGGGATTTGTAGATAAATTAAAAAATCTTTTCTTTGAAGAAGAGGAAGAAGAAGAGATTGAAGATACAAGACCTTTAAGAAAAATACGTGAAAAAGAAAAAACAAAAGAAATAGAAAAAGTTGTTGAAAAAGAACCAAAAGTTGAAAAAGAAATAATTGCTAAAAAAGTAGAACTTCCAAAACGTAAAAAAGAGGAAGTAATAGAACAGAGTAATGTTGAAGAAATTACATATGAAGCACCAAAAAAGGCTCCAAAGGTTGAAGAATATGTAGAACTTCCAAAAGAAACTAGAGATGTTGAGAAACCAACAGTCAAAAAAGAATCATCTAAGATAAACAATATGATATTTGATGATGAAGATTTTCTATTGAATGATATTAAACCTAAGGAAGAATCGAAGGCTGCTGAGAGAAATTATCGACTTAGAGATACTTATCAAGAGAAAGAAGTTAGGGAAAAAGAATCATCATCTTACGAATATAGAAAAAAAGAAGAGAAACCAAAGGGATTTACCCCATCACCAATTATTTCACCAATTTATGGAATTCTTGATAAAAATTACAAGAAAGAAGAGGTTAAAGAAAAGAAAGAAATTCGAATTACAAGTCGAGTTAGTCGAGTTGATTTAGATTCAGTTCGAAATAAAGCTTTTGGAGACTTAGAAAATGATTTATTCCCAGGTAGTGTTGATGATGAAGATGATAATCAATCAGAAACACCTAACCAAAATATGGAACAAATGAAAGAAAATATTGAAGATGATGGTAAACCAGTTGTTGAAAAAGTAACTTTAGGAGAAGCTGACGAATATTATAGTGATTTAGGTCTTGCTTATAATACTGATTATAAAGATATCTCAAAAGAAATAAATGATGGTAAAGTTAAAACTAAGAAAAAAGATGAAGGAGAAAGGCTAGAAGATAATCTATTTGATTTAATAGAAGAAAGATATGATAGGGAGGATTAAAAATGGATTTTTTATTACTTTTACTAGCGGTTTTTGGAATAATTTTGATAATTACTTTAATAATATTATGTGTAAGGCTTAATTTTACACTTTCAAGAATTAATTTGTTACTTGATGATGTTAATGAAAAAATGGAAGTTGTTGATCAGGTATTTACTTTAGTTTCGAAAGTTACCAGTTCAATTAATTTAGTTAATGATAAAATAGCTGGAATGATAACTTCTGTAATTACGAGCTTAATTACAAAAATTAAAAAAAAGAAAGAGGAAGAGGAGGAATTTTAATATGTCAAAGAGAAGTGTTGGTAATTTAGCTTTAGGTGTTGCAATAGGAGCAAGTTTAGGAATCTTGTTTGCACCTAAAAAAGGAAGTGAAACAAGAAAGGATTTAAAAGATAGGATGCTTGATTTAGTATCCAAAGCTAAAGAATTAAGTATTTCAGATGTTTCAGATATGGTTCAAGATAGAATTACAGAAATTAGAAAAGATTTAAATGATTTAGACAAGGAAAAAGTATTAAAAGTTGCCCAAGAAAAATCTGAGGTAATTAAGAAAAAATGTGAAGATTTAGTTGAACTTGCAATTCAAAAAGGAACACCAGTTTTAAAAGAAGCAGCTGAAGAAGTTCGAGATAAGACAATAGTTGTTATGAAAGATATGATTGCTAAACTTGAAAAAGCTGGAGTTGAACATAAAAAAGAAAAATAATTGGCTTAGGCCAATTTTTTTTATGTTCTTTTTCTTTACATAAAAGTGTCCACTATCTTTTAATTTTCTAAAAGTTATTATATAATTAAATTATAGTAAAGTAGAGGGTAAGATATTATGAACGATGAATTAAATAGTTTAATTAGTCTAACTCATGAAATATTTGATATTATCAAGAATGATTACTTAAAGTATTTAACAGAAGAAAAAAAAGAGTTTCTAAATAGTGAAGAATATAAAAATCTTTTTACAATAGAAGATGATATAATCTATTATAAAAAAGATGGCTTTTCTTATCCTTTAAAAAAAGAAAATTTAACTATTGAAGTTTTAATCTTTATGTGTCTTGCTAGTTTATGTGGAAATCTTTCTCCTTTAAAAATATGTTTAATTACTTCAGAAATAGATGAACTTATTGAAAAAAATAATTTAGAAAGAAATATAGAATCTTTAGATTTTGAATTAATTGATGTAATAAAGAGTAGGATTTTAAATGATTTACCTTATAATATAATTTTTTTAGATACTGATATTGATATATTTAATTATTTAGTTGAAGAAAAAGGAATAAGAATAGCTAAAATGTATTATGAAATAGGACATGAACTTAATAAGGCTTATCAAGATAAAGAATTTAATCCTTTAGAATATTTTTTAACTTATAGAAATCAAGAATATGAAACTAGTTATGATTTAGTATATAACTTTATTAAGGAGAGAATAATTTAGAATTAAAATCATAGTATTTAGTGGTGATACTATGAAATTTAAATTAAGTGATAATACTAAAATTTTTATAATAGCTTTAATTATTCCTTTAGCAGTTGGTTTTTTATCTTTTTTATTAACTAAGAATGGAATTAGTTATTATTCTAATAATCTTATTAAACCAACATTTGCTCCTAAAGGATATATCTTTGGAATAGTTTGGACAATTCTTTATATATTGATGGGAATATCAAGTTATTTAATTTATAAAGATATGTCTTGTCATAAGGATACGTGTTTATTAATTTATGGTCTTAATTTAGTTTTAAATTTTTTATGGCCACTTATTTTCTTTAATTTAGAAGCGAGACTTTTTGCTTTTATCTTTATAATTTTCTTAGATATAGTAGTAATTTATATGATAGTTTGTTTCTATGGCATATCTAAAAAGGCAGCTTATTTACAAATACCATATCTGATTTGGTTAATATTTGCAACAATTTTAAATTATAGTGTTTATTTTTTAAATCGTTAAATGTATAATATTCATAGGTGAGGCCTATGAATATTATTTTTCATATTGATGTTAATAATGCCTTTTTATCTTGGAGTGCAGTTTATCTTTTACAAAATGATTATAAAGAAGATATACGAGAAGTTCCTAGTGTTATAGCAGGAGATGAGACTAAAAGACATGGAATTGTATTAGCTAAAAGTGAGGTTGCTAAAAAGTATGGAATTAAAACAGCTGAAACTTTACATATGGCTAGAACTAAATGTAAGAATCTTCAAGTTTTTCCTCCTAATTTTAAATTTTATAAAGAAATGTCAAATAAATTATATGAATATTTTTTAACTTTTACCCCTGATGTTGAAAGATTTTCAATTGATGAATGTTTTCTTGATTTATCCAATACAACTCTTTTATATGATGATATTTTAGCTTTAGCTTATAAAATGAAAAATGAAATTAAAGAAAATTTTGGTTTTACAGTTAATATTGGAATAGGTAATAATAAATTATGTGCTAAAATGGCAGGAGATTTTTCAAAACCTGATAAAGTACATACTTTATTTAATAATGAAATTAAAAGTAAACTTTGGCCTTTACCAATTGAAGATTTGTTATTTATTGGTAAAAGTAGTAGTCAAGAACTTAGAAAATTAAATATTAAAACAATTGGAGATTTAGCTAATGCTGATCCTGAATTAATACGTAAATATTTTAAAAATCGTAGTACTTTCATGATAGAATATGCAAATGGAATAGATAATTCTAAAGTAATTAGTAAAAGTGGAAAGAATAAATGTATTAGTTTTTCTGAAACTTTAGAGTTTGATAGTAATGATAAAGAATTTTTAAAAAGAAAAATTATGATTATGTGTGAGAAAATTGGGCTTAAATTAAGAAAAGATAAACTATTTGCTAGAACTATTGCAATTACTATAAAAACTAACTATTTTAAGGATTATTCTCATCAAAAAAAATTAGTTAATGAAACTAATAGTACAATGGAATTATATAAAAATGCTTTAGATATTTTAGATATTACTATTGGAGATAATTTAGTTAGAAATATTGGAGTTAGAGTATCTGATTTAGTTAAAACCAAAAATAGTCAAATTTCTTTATTTGATAATACTAATCCTTTAGATGAAGATAAGATTCAAGAAGTAGTTGATGATATTAATCAAAAGTATAATGATTTAAAAATAATGCCAGCAGTTTTTTATAAAAAAGATAAGGAAAAATAAAATTGTCAATATGTGTCAATTATATTTATTTTATAACTTATTTAGTATATTATATGTATATGGAGGTTTGGATATATGCATGCACTTATAGTAAGAAAATTAAGAATAGATGATGAAAATTATTATCAAATGCTTGATAAAGTTGAAGCTAAAGAAATAAGTGAGCAATATATAAGAGTATTAAAAGGTTTTCACAATTTTGAAGGTCAAGATTTTGTCCCAATTGCTCATGATAAAGAGTTAGGTTATTTAACAATAGATGATGTTATTAATGAAAAGATAGATGGAAATAGTACAGCTTTTTTTAAACTTGATGAAGAAGGATTTGTAATTCCAATAGAAAATACTGTTGAAAGAAATAACATTATTTTGGCATTTTTTAATAAGTATAAAGATTTTAAAATAATACCAGACTATGATTTAGATGAAATTATTAATAAGATGGAAGCTAGTATGAAAGCATCAGTTGTTGGACAAGATGATGTAATTAAAAAAATTATTTCTAAAATTTATAATAATCAAATGTATTTTAAATCAGATTTAGATGAGAATATTATTAGAAAAAATAGGAGTAATATTTTATTAGTAGGTCAATTTGGAACAGGTAAAACTAGTATAAAAGAATCTTTACTAAGAGTGGAATCTCCTATTCCTGTTGTTGAAGTAGAATTAACAGATAGTTATTCAGATGATACTGCTAAAATTGCTAATGCTTTATTAAATGCAGCTCATGGTAATGTCTATTTAGCTCAAAGAGGAATCGTTATATTTGATGACATAAGTGCAAGTAAGTCCGTGTTTTCTAAAGATGAAAATGGTGCTAATAAAGAAAATCTTAATTTAAAATGTCTTGAAAAAATTATAAAATCTCAAAAACTTAATTTTCCAGCCTATGAAGGAGATTCAGTTTTACCTTTTGATTTTTCTTTTATAACTTTTATAGCAATGGTTGATACTTATTTTAGTCCAGAAGAAGATATTGAAATGTCTTATTACCAAAAAATGTCTATTGATTCTTATTATGAATTAGGAATAAAAGATTCTTTATTGTTGGATTGTTTTGATAATGAAATAATTTATATGAATGAAATGACAAAAGAATTAGCTATTAGAATATTAAAAGATAAAACTTTATCACCTTTATATCAATATCAAAAAACAATGAGTGAAAAGTTTGAAACAATTAAATTTAGTAAAAAATTTGTTGATATTTTAATTGAATATGGACTTTCTACTGATGAAGGATTTACAGGCATAAAAAGATTTTTTAAGTATGCAGTTGAAGCTAAAAATAGGACTTCTAAAAATGCTATTTTTGATGAAAAAGATATTGCCAATTTAAGAATTGGATCAGCAGGAACTGGTGATTATGAAGAAGAATTAGATGATATGATACCAATTAAAGAAATAGAAACACCGAAAGATGATATTTTAAAAGTTGATGTTAAAAAGAGAACGATTAATGGTTTAAGTATAAAAGATGTTGTTGAAATAATTACCAAAGAATATAAAGGTCAAGATGAACATATTTTTAGAATTGTAAATGCTTTTTATAATCATGTTTTAAATCGATATAAAGGCTTTAGTGCAGATGAATATAAGAAACTTAAACAAAATGTATTTTTAATTGCTAATACAGGAGTTGGAAAAACAGGTATTTTCGAAGCTTTAGCTAGGATATTTAATTTACCATATAAAAGAGATTCGATTAATACTTATACTGCTAGTGGATATGTAGGAAGAAGTGTAGATGATTTAATAGTTGGTTTGGTTGCCTCTGCTTCTGGAAGTGTTGAAAAAGCCAGATTTGGAATATTATGTTTAGATGAATTTGATAAATTAGCAAGAGATAATGGAGATATGGATTTTGGTTTTGGTAGAAAAGTCCAAGAAGAATTATTAACTTTAATTGAAGGTGATGAAAAAGATATTAAACCCGATTTATTTGCTAATACCTTTAAGTTTAATTCAGAATATTTATTCATTGTTCTAACTGGTGCTTGTCAAGATATAGATAAAGTTATTCAAAAAAGAATAAAATCTTCAAGAAATTTAGGCTTTGAAAATAAAAAAGATGAAGAGATACCAAGAGAAGTAATTCAAGAAGACTTATTAAATTATGGCTTTGAAAAACAATTATTAGCAAGAGTTCCTAATATTATAAGACTTAATGATTTAACTAAAGAGGTTTTACTCGAAATTATTAAAAGTGAAGCAGGATATATTAGTTTAATTAAAAAATCTTATTTAATGTCTGATATTAAAATTAACTTAGCTGAAGGATTTATGGAAAATTTAGCTATTGCAGCTTATAATAAAAAAATAGGAGCAAGAGGGATTAGACAAATCTTTGAAGATAAAATAATTCCTAAGATTGATGAACTAATAGCAAATTATGATATTTCTGAAATTAATGTGTTAGATAATGCTTTAATAGATCCTAATGACATAACTTATGTAGAGAAAAAAGTCAAGAAAAAAGTAAAAAGACGATAAAAAAATAAAAAATAGATTAGAATATCTATTTTTTTTTGAAAAAATATGTTACAATAAGATTGTTAAAATAAAGGGTGATATCGATGAATAAAAAAACAGTTCTATTTTTAATAAACGGATTTGGTGTAGAAAAGAAAGAATCATATTCTATTTATGATGAGAGTATTATGCCAACTTTTGATGAGTTAAGTAAAAAATATTTATTTTCTACGGATACAGAGTCTAAAGTTAGCAATTATTTTGATGCTTATAGAAATATAAGTCTTGATGTAAATGAACTATATAATTATACAACTATAGATAATGATGTAATAAATAAAACTTTACCTAATAATCAAGTATTACAAAAAATGAAAACAGATTTAGATACGAGAAAAAGTAATTTACATATTTTTTGTTTAGTTGATACTAGTATGAAAATAGTAGAGCATTTAAAAGAAACTTTAAAGTATTTAAATCCTAATCTTGATAAAAAAATATTTTTACATTTTGTTATTTCAAGTACTAATATTGAAGATTATAAGGGGTTAGTAGAAGTATTTAGTAAAATTAATATTGAACTTGCTAATTATGCTCCTATAGGATTTATTATGGGGTTATCTGCTATTGATAATACAGCTAAAGGTGTTGATTTAAACTTCTTCTTTAAGATGTTTATTTCTAAAGTAGGTGAAAAATGGCAATCATTTACTCAAAAATTTGATGTTTTATATGCTACTCGTTCTTTACCTAGAGATACTAAACCTTTTATTATTAATTCTAATTTTGAACTAAGTAAAGATGATATGTTCTTCTTCTATAATTATGATAATATTAATTTAACAAACTTTATGGATTCTTTATCAGGAATAGCATTTGGAGAAGAAACTAATAATTTTAGTTATTATTCTTTATTTCCTGTAACTAGTAATAAGGAAATACCTAATATGTATAATTTGGAAACTGCTAAATATTGTATGGTTTCAAATTTAGAGAGTATTAATGCAACAGGATTAATTTTATGTCATAATGAACAAATTCCAGTTATTAATTACTTCTGTAATGGTTTAAAAAATGAGTCAACTGAAACTTTAAAATTTGTTGATTTAGCTCCTTATGAAAATGATCCAAATAGTATTGTTTCTATTATTAATCAATTTAATAATGATCTTATAATCTTAAATTATGAAATAGATAATGTAAGTACAGTTGAAGAGTTAAAAAATAAGTTAACTACTATTGATAAGGTATTAAAAGCTGTTTATGATAATATTAATGGTAGTAAGTATACTTTAATTGTTTCTTCATTATATGGAATGAATAAAGTTTTACAAAATGATAAAGGTGTTAATGTAAATGTAATTTTTGCTGGTCGAGTTCCATTTATTTTTATTGATGATTTTATAACGAAAAAGAATTATTTAATTGAACAAGGTTCTATTAATGATATTTCAAAGTCATTGTATAAAAATATTAGACGTGATAGTAAATTTGATTCAATGGTTGAAAAACAAAATTTCTTATATAAACTAATAAGTGGTAAATAATTATGTACAGTAGTATTGTAGCAAACTTAAAAAAAGTATTATCTGGAATTTCTCCTATTATTATATTAGTTCTTATTTTAAGTTTCGTTTTTAAAATAGATACTAGGACTGTAATTAGATTTGTTTCAAGTTCTATATTTGTTATTATAGGACTAACTTTCTTTACAACAGGAGCTGATATTTCTTTAAATAAAATAGGAGAAAAAATAAGTAGAAGTTTAATTAAGAAAAAAAATTTAACTTTAATTTTAATTGCTTGTTTATTTTTGGGAACGTTTATAACAATGTTAGAACCAGAGTTTTTAACAGTTAGCACTGAAGCAAGTGGGATTCCTCTTCCTGTACTTTTATTTTCTGTATCCTTGGGTATTGGAATCTTTTTAATGTTGGCTGTTTATCGAATTTTTAAAAGAATTGAATTTAGAGTTATTTTAATAATAGGTTATTTAATAGTTTTTTTAACTTTAATGGTTGCTAATATGGATACTATTCCTTTTGCTTTTGATATGTCATCAGTTACAACTGGGGCAATTTCTGCTCCTTTTATCTTGGCACTTGGAGTAGGTTTCTCATCAGGTATTAAGAAACGTAAAAAGGATGATACTACAGAATTTGGTATTTTATCAATTTGTTCAATAGGGCCTATTTTAATGATTTTAATTTTAGGACTTTTATTTCATCCAAATATAGTTTATGATTCTGATCCTATTTTAAAAAGATTAAATTTTTGGAATACTTTATGGACTAATTTTTATCAAGTTTTAATGGCAATGACTCCACTTGTTATTATGTATTTTTTATTCAATCATTTTAAGTCAAAAAGAAAAGATAAAAGTATAAGAGGTATTATAACAGGTCTATTAATGGTTCTTTTTGGAATAACTTTATTTTTAACTGGTGGAGATGTAGGTTTCTTTAAAATAGGATTTATGTTAGGTACTCATTTAGGAAATATTAATCATTTATTAATTATGATAATAGGAGGTATATTTGGTTACTTTATTTCAAAGATAGAGCCTTCTTTAAAAGTTTTGATTACTTATGTTAATGAAGTAACTAATGGAGGTATTAAAGATAGATTACTAGAAATTTGTTTATGTGCTGGTGTTTCTTTATCTGTAATTATGTCTTTGTTTAGAGTTTTAAATGGATATTCTGTTATGGCTTTTCTAATTCCAACTTACTTTATTGCAGTTCTTTTAGCCTTCTTTACTCCAAATAATTTTTTAGCTATTGCATTTGATTCAGCAGGTGTTGTTGCTGGTAATATGACTTCAAGCTTTTTACTTCCAATGCTTATTGGAGTTGCTTCAACTATTTCTCCAGATTATTTAAAAGAGGCTTTTGGAGTATTATCCTTAGTAAGTATTATTCCAGTTATTATCATTGAAATAGTAGGTTTAATTTATACTCAAGAAGAAAAAATGAATGGTAATATTAATTTAGATGATACTATCATTGAATATAGGTGATTAGATGGTTAAGTTGTTAGTAATTATTTTTAATGATGAAAAAAAGTTAAAAACTTTATTTAAAAAACATAAGTTAACTTATAATGCTATGACTTATGGAAGTGGAACAGCATCAGTTAGTTTATTAAAGTATTTAGGTCTTGATGAAGTAAGAAAAAGTATTTACTTTTCTTTAATTCCAAGTACTGAAGAAGAAATAATTTTTAAAGAATTAAGTACTAAACTAAAAATAAAAGAAATAGGAAAAGGAATAGCTTTTACAATTTCTTTAAATAGTTCTAGTAAATTTGTAAGTGATACTTTGAAAGTAGGCGAGGAAGAAATGAAGGATGTAAATATAGAATATGAATTAATAGTTACAATTGTCAAGGAAGGTTATAGTGATCAAGTTATGCAAGCAGCTAAAAAATCTGGCTGTACAGGTGGAACCGTTATTGCTGGTCGTAGTTTAGGTAGTAGTCGAACTATTTTTATGGATATTGCAATTGAACCTGAAAAAGATATTGTTTTAAATATAGTATCTAAGGATATAGCTAAAAAAGTCATGCAAACTATTACCAAAGAAGTTGGAGTTAAAACTGAAGCAAGAGGGTTAGTAATTTCTCTTCCAATTGATAATGTGTTAGGTTTACAAGATGTAAAATAAAAGTGTAAAGTTCTAAAAAAACAAATTAAATAAATTGTAAAATTAAGAAAGATATAATATAATATATTTGAGTCCATGATAAGAAAAAATTAATTCGATTGTATTTAACTCACTATAGGAATATAAAATACAAAAGAATAATTGGAGGTGATTAGCTTATAGTTATGAAGTTAATTTAAAAGTAATGGATTTAAATTACTAAAATTAATTATAATTATTGGGAAAACCAGTAATTAGTTCATAACATAAGATAATAAGACATAGCACATAGAAATATGTGCTTTTCTTAATTTTAAAAATCATTTATTTATCTTTGAATATTTATCTTTGAATATTTTAAAAACAAGACTTGAAATA
Organism: uncultured Bacilli bacterium; assembly: GCA_947629135.1. GTDB lineage: Bacteria > Bacillota_I > Bacilli_A > RF39 > UBA660 > RUG591. The sequence continues at coordinate 14,544 of CANRCN010000002.1, forward strand.
TTTCTAATATTTTTGTATAATCTATATAGCTAGATATAAGGAGTATTTATGAGTAAAAATAGAAGAAAAAAAAGTAAAAGAAAAATGATGATTAAACCAAGGATACAAACAGGCTTTTGTATATTAAGTGCTATTTTTATTTTAGGATGTTGTATTTATTATGGAAGTAGATTAGTTAAATATTATAAAATATATAATCCTAAGTCAGAAACTGGAGAGACTTTGATGACTTTAGCATCATCTATTAGTACTAATAGTCAAATTGTTTATGAAGGAGATGGATTATATCTTGAAAATGGTAATTATATTTATAAAGGAGAAAAAGTAAACAATTATGTTTTAGTTAATAATATGTTATTTAGAATACTTAAGGTTAATTCTGATAAATCAATTGATGTTGTTTTAAATGATTTTATTAATAAAATAGAGTGGGATACGGAATATAAAGTTTATGATAAATCTAGTATTAAGGAATATATAAATGATAAGTTCTTAAATGTTTTAGATAAAAATATTCTTGAAAAAACAACAGTTTGTAATCCTAAAGTAGATGAATTATCAAAGGCAAATTGTAGTGATTATACTAATAATGACTATGTTAGATTGCTTGGAATAAATGATATTTTAACTAGTATGGTTGATAATAAAAGTTATTTAGTTAAATCTTCTGAATATGTATGGCTTTATAATCAAACAGATTCAAAAATTTGGCATACTAGTGGATATAATATTTCAAATAGTGATGCTTCTAAACGTTATGGAGTAAAACCAGTTATAACTTTAAAAAATAATGTTATTTTAGTAAGTGGTGATGGAAAAGAGAATTCACCTTATCGAATAAGTCAAGAAGGAGAAGAAATAAGTGTTGGAACTTACTTAGATATAAATGATGATATTTATATTGTCTATGAAGTAGGTGATGATTATTATAAAGTTCAAAGTGATAGATTATTAAATTCAACAAGAATCTTTGATGAAAGTTCAAATGATTATAGCAAATCTAGTTTAAAAAAATATCTTGAAGGTGAATATTTAAATAGTTTAAAATATGGAGATTTATTAAAAGAAGTTGATTTTAATGGAGAAACTTCAAAAATTGGAATTTTAAGTAATCAAGATTTTAAGTTTAATAATAATTTAAAAAATTATTTCTTGAGTGATAAATTAGATAATAATGTATATCTTTACAACGGAAGCCTTGTTTCTAGTCGAGTAAATGTTAAACATGAGGTTCGTCCATGTCTTGGAATTAGTAAAGATTTAAATATAATGAGTGGCAATGGTTCTAGCATGGCACCATTCATCGTGGAGGTATAGTATGCGAAAATCAACAATAGTTTTTTTAGTGATTGATATCTTAGCAATTTTCTGTTTTATCTTATTTTATGGACCTTTTGATACTTTTAGAAATGTATTAGTTAATACAGCTATGGTTACTAAATCACATCAATATATAGCTTATACTTTTTTTAGCGAAGAAACAGTTCAAAAAATACTTGATTTAAATAAATTTATTCCAATTACAGAAGATGTTAATTTAGATGAGATAAAAATTGATACATCTGAAAAAGATACTTATGATAATGAATATGATGAGGCTATTTTAAAAAGAGATAAAGGTAATGATGACTATAAATATTTACAAATAAAAATAGGTAAACATAAAGCTCATTTAGTTGCAATTTATGATCCTTCCAAAGTAACTTTAATTAGTAGTAAAAAATTTAATACTGGTTCAGGACAAGAAACAGTACTAAAAATGTGTGAAAGAGTAGGCGGACTAGTATGCATTAATGGAGGAGGTTTTGCTGATCCAGATGGTTGGGGAAGTGATATTCCACTTGGTTATGTTATAAAAGATGGAGAAGTTATTTGGTCACCTATTACTTCCAAAGAAAACATAATTGGTTTAACAGGAGATAATAAACTATTACTTGCAAATGCAACAGGAGAAGAAGCTGTTGAGATGGGAATGCGAGATGGACTTCAATTTGGACCTTTCTTAATAGTAAATGGTGAAACTATTAAATATGAAAGTTCAGCAGGTGGTTATGATAGAGCTGCAAGAGTTGCAATTGCTCAAAGAAAAGATGGAGTAATCTTATTCTTAGTTACTGAAGGTACTCATGGAACTGGACCAACATTAAAAGAAGTAGTAGATACTTTAGTTTTATATGGAGCTTATAATGCTGCTAATCTTGATGGAGGTACCTCATCTCAAATGGTAGTTGCTGGTAAATTAGTTAATAATCCTAAAAACGTCTTTGGACAATCAGTTGCTGGAGGACGAAGAGTTGTAACTGGATTTGGATTAATACCTAATAATTAATAAAAAATAATCCTATTGTAGATAATATGACAAAATGTAGAAAACATATAAAAGAACTTGATAAATTCTTAATTTATGATATAATATTATTGAAAATAGGAAGGTTGTGATTACATTGAAAAATAAAGAAAAACATCAAATAATTAACTTAAATAGCAATGCTAAGCAACAGCTAAATCAACAACTATATATAAGTATAAAGAATCTTGTATTTTAAATACTATGTTTCTTTATGCTTTTTAATATATTTGCTTGAAAGGAGATGAGCCAATGAAATTAAAGAAAAAAAAGAAAAAAAAGATTATAGCACTATCAGTAACAATTTTAATTGTATTTGCTATGTTTGGAATAACTTTTTCACTATGGACTTATTCTAAAAAAATTAAAAATCAATTATTAATTGCAGGAGAGTTGTATATGAGATATACACACTCTAATAGTGTCTTCATTAATAATACTCTTCCAACAAGTGAATATAATCCTGAGAATTTATTTGAATTTACAATAGAAGGGAAAAATACTTATAGTAAACCAATTTGGTATGAAATAATACTTGAATATGGTGAAACTCCTGCAGATAGAAAAACAAGGATACCAGATAAGTTTTTAAGATTTAGATTAACTGAACAAATAGAAGGTGGACAAGAAGAAGTAGTAATTGAAGAAGGAACCTATACTAAAATTAGTAAAGGTCAAAGCATCTGGGTAAATACAATTAATCCAAATGCTAAAACTGAAAGTAAAATAACTTATAAATTATATGTATGGATATCTGATGAAATAAAAATAGGTGATGTTGATCAAGGAGCAGATATTGATAAAGATACTTGGGATAATGATGCATTTGCTAGTATTGCAGTAACAGTAAAAGGTGATTTCAAACGAAAAGATTTAGATGAAAATCTTCCAGAATCAGCTGCTGTTAGAGTTATAAAATCAACTTTAGGTCAAGCAAATGGAATAATTGGAGTGTCAGTAGACGATAAAGGAAATGTAAGCAAAGTAACTGATACTAGTAGTAATACAATAAGAGAATATAGATATTCAGGACTAGATGTTAATAACTATGTTTACTTCAATTGTAAAGATGGAGCTACACAAACAACATCAAATTGTGAACTTTGGAGAATAATAGGAGTATTCCAAGATGGAGGATATAATAAAATAAAAATAGTTCGCGATAAAGCTTTAGATAATAATTTGTTTCCAGAAACTTATGATTTTGGAGATATAACTTATAAAATAAAACTTCCTACAGCTGGTAAAATTGGAGCATATTGGAATGATGTTTCAGAATCAAATGATTGGGCAACAGCAGGAATTCAATATTGGCTAAATTCTCAAGGAACAGGAGATAAAGGATATTTAAAATCTTTATCCTATAATGCTCAAAATATGATATCTGATACCAAATATTATTTGGGAAATGTAAAATATAGTTCAGCATATATAGATGATACTTCTATATCTGCATATGCCAATGAAAGAGCAGTAACAGGTTGTGCTAATAATAAAGGACCAGCTACTAACAATAGTAGAACTAATGTTGAAAATAATAAAAATTGTTTAGTATATGCTAATAATGCGGCAACCTGGATAGGAAAAATAGCATTAATGTATCCAAGTGATTATGGATTTTCAGCAGATAGTCAGTATTGGAATACTAACCTAGGAACTGGTGGTTTTGATGGAGATGCATCAGCATCAAGCTGGATATTTAAAGGAGCAAATCTCACTAGTAGTGAATGGCTTTTAAATGGAAATACTGGAGGAGCAAATTTTATCTCATATTTACGTAATCAGGGACGTATAACTACACAAGGATCTGAAAATACTCCATTATATATAAGACCAACTTTATATCTTAAATCAGATATATTAATAGATGGAGGAACTGGAACAAAAGCAGATCCATATAAGTTAAAATATGATAATATATTTGTAGATTTGAGTGAAGAAAATGGTAGTGTTTTAGTGGATGGAGAAACAACGTTTACAGCAACTACTAATATAAAAGGAACTTTTAATGTAACTTCTACTAATTCTCAGAAAGTTAATATAACTACTCAAGGTAGTAATACAAACCAAGTAACGGTAACTATAAAAGGAAAAGAATTAGGAGATGCTGATATAAAAGTAGAATTTATACCAACTGATCCGAATTATAAAAGACAAACTAAAACTTATAAAGTAGTAGTAGCAGATAAAGTATTAGCAACTACAGAAATTAAATCTCAACTTGGCAAAGGAGGCTTAGTTTCTATAACTCAAAGTAGTGCAGTATCAGCAAGCGATAAAAATGTAATTAGAGAATACAGATATTCTGGTTTAAATGTAAATAATTATGTTTATTTTAATTGTAAAGATAATCAACCTCAAAGTTCAACAAATTGTGAGAAATGGCGAATACTTGGAGTATTTAAAGATGAAAAGGGAGAAGATCATATAAAGATTGTACGAAATGAAGTTTTGTCATCAATACCTACTACGTATGAAGCAAATGAAAAAACATTTAACTTAGGTAGTAGTAGTAATAGTAAGTATAGTAGATGGGATACAGATGTGGACTTTACTAATAATTGGGCAGAAGCAGGATTAATGAATTGGTTAAATTCAAAAGGAACTGTAAATGGCTACTTGAAAAATTTATCAATCACATCACAGAATATGATTAAAAAAACAAAATATTATTTGGGTACTACATATCCTATTACTGATAAAGTAAAAACATCTTATGAAAAAGAAACAGCAATAACTGATTGTGTAAATAATATAGGACCTGAAACAAATACTAGTAAAACTAATATAGAAAAAAATGCAAATTGTCAAGTGTGGGCAAATAATGCTGCAACATGGGAAGGAGAAATCGCCTTAATGTATCCAAGTGATTATGGATTTAGTGTAGATAGTCAATATTGGGCATCAACAGAATTATTTAAATATAATACAGAAGCTGCCGCAACTAGTTGGTTATCCAAAGCTAATCATGTAACATCAAGTGAATGGCTTTTGTCCCCATCTGTTTTAAGTACTAGTTCTAGAGTTGATTTTTGGGCATTAGCTGGTCAAGTTTCTAGTTCGGAATCAAGCACTTATAATTACTTTGTTAGACCTGCTCTTTATCTAAATTCAGATATTAATATTACTGGTGGCTCTGGAACGGATGCAAGTCCATATCAATTATCGATGTAAATATAATTAGAATTAAGCATTTTTACTTAATTCTTTTTAATTTTACTTTTTAAATTTAAAAAGAATATTGCAGTAATATTTTTTATTGAAAAGAACAGATCTTATTAGATGTAAGTAATTAATCTTGACTTTTAATGATAAATATGATATAATCTATCAATGTCAAAGGGGGATTGTTGATATGAGAAGTAGTTTAGTTCATGAAATAATAGGTAGAATTTATGAAACAAGGTTTGTAGATAGTTTTAAAGAAGAATTAATGAGAGGGTCTTTTTTTAGAAAAATTGATGAAAGGTTATTAGAAAAAATAGTTGAACTAGATGATTATGATTTTAAATATTATTTAAGTTTTTTATATGGAATATATAAAAAGAATAATAATATAATGATTTATTATGATAAATTAGCTAAAATTACTAAACTTATGCTTTCTAAATTAGGAAGTATAAATGTAAGTGCTCTTGTTGATATATTGGTTAATACTAATTTAATAAATAAAGAATATATTGTTGAATTTGCAAATATGTTATTACGTATTAAAGAAATTAAAAAAGTAGATACAATAGTTGATATGGTATATGATCAAGAAATAGAAGATAGAAATTTTGATATACTTATTAAGTCTTTATTGTATTTTGATACTAATTATGGAAGAGAGTTTATAATTGGTCTTTTAAATAATAAAAAGATGGTTATTAATGAAGTTGAATTAAAAGGTGCTTTAAGTTTTTTAAATAAAACTCAAGAGGAATATAAATTAGTTGCTTTTTATAAATTATTTGTTTTAGGTGAGTTAAAAGACATTAGTTTATATTCAGAATATGGTATGTTAATTAAAAATGCTTTATTAAAAGCTAATAATCAAGAACAATTAAATACTATTGTTAAATTGAGTGTAGTTTTAAAAACTTCAAGATTTAGAAATAGTATTGTTAAACAAATAATTAATTGTAATAATATATATGCATTGAGGGAATATGAAGAATTGGTTAAAATGCCTAAGATATTAAATGATAATAATATAATAGATATAATGGAAAAAATAAATAGGATTAAAAATGATATACAAGGTACTGTTATTAGTAATTTATTAAGTATTAATCCTAATAATATATTATTATTAATTGATGAAGTTATAAAGAAAGAACATATTAAATTATTATATATAACAACTTATCTTGAAAAGCTTGAAACTAATAATTTGTTATATTTACTTAATGATATAGATTTATTTGGAATGGTATTAGATTTTAAAGATGGTTATAAGTATGATTTTTTAATGAAGGTATTAAATCATCAAGAATTTATAATGAGTAAGAAAAATAGAGAGGTTATTAAAGATTTCTTTAAAGTAAAAGAAGAATATAAGTATATTGCTTTTTATAAATATATAAAAGATAATGCTAATGATAAAGAATTTACTTTAGATAGTAATAGTTCTAGAAATGTTATTACTTTATTAAAAGAAACTAAAAAGAAATTTCAAGCTAATGCTGTAGTTAGAATTAGTAATTTATCTAAAAAATTTAAGTTTAATGATAATATTCTTATTAAGGCAGCTTTTGTTAAAGATGAAATGACTGGTATTTTATTAGGTGATCTTATAGAAAGTGGTATTTCAGAAGATGAAAGATTTAATGATATATTATCTAATTTTGAAAAATGTGAAGTTTCTATAGCTTCAGTTGGTATGATTGAGCTTGCTAAAAATATGAGATTAAGAAGTTCTAAGTTTTTGTTAGGTTATTTCATGATTATGAAAAGATTGAAAAAAATTAATCAAGTTGGGGTATTACTTGATATACTTGAGAAATATCCTGATTTAGATGAATATGAATTATTTAAGTATTGTGAGAAAATTATGTTTGTTACTAATACTAAATTATTATTAATCATAGAAAGATTAATTCTTAATAATAAGAAGATAAATAAAGAAACTATGGATTTATGTTTAGATATTAATGGTAATAGTAGTTATGAAAATATTAAGTTTATTAAAGAATATTTAAGATTAAATGGTATGGGTGATATATTAGGAGAAGATGAAGTAGATATTGAAGAAGTAATATATATGTTAAATAGACAAAAGTCTTTTGATTTAAATCCTAATAGTGTCTTGGTTTATAAGAAAAATTAGAAGTAGTAAAAGCTACTTCTTTTACATTTTACAGTCTAACTTTACATTTTCTGAATAAATTTATTTTTACCTTCTCATATAATATGGTATAATAAAGTAAAGTTAGGTGATTGGAATGCATGTAATTATAAGTGCTGGTGGTACAGGTGGTCATATTTATCCAGCTTTGAGTATTATAAAAAAGATAAAAGAAAAAGAACCAGATAGTACGTTTCTTTATATAGGAACTAAGGATAGAATGGAAAGCAAGATCATTCCAAATGAAGGAATTCCTTTTTTAGGAATTAATATGCAAGGGTTAAGTAAGAATCCGTTTAAGTCTTTAAAAAGTATAGCCTTGCTTTTGAAGTCAATGGGAAAGATTAAAGATGAAATAAAAAAATTTAATCCAGATATTGTAATTGGAGTAGGGGGGTATATAACTTTTCCAGTTATTTATAATGCTAAGAAATTAGGTTATAAAACATTTATTCATGAACAAAATTCAATTGCTGGAAAAACTAATCGAATGCTTGTTAAATATACAGATAAGATTGCAGTTAGCTTACCAGGTAGTTTAAAATATTTTCCTAAAGGACAAGCTGTTTTTACAGGTAATCCTAGAAGTAGTGAAGCTGTTCTAGCAAAACCAATTGAAAAAGGAGAACTAGGTCTTTCAAATAATAAAAAATTAGTTATGATTGTAATGGGTTCTCTTGGTTCTATGACAATTAGTAATGAATTAAAGGAAATAATTCCAAAATTTAAAGATAAATCTTATGAAGTTTTATTAATAACTGGTAATAATTATTATGAAGAATTTAAAAATTTTAATTTAAATAATGTAAAAATTGTTCCTTTTTTAAATAATATGTTGAATGTTTTGCAAATTTGTGATTTAATAGTAACTCGAGCGGGAGCCTCAACAATTGCAGAGATAACGGCAATTGGACTACCCTCAATTTTAGTACCAAGTCCTTATGTTGCTAATAACCATCAATTTTATAATGCGATGGAGTTAGTTAATGCTAAGGCAAGTTTACTACTAGAAGAAAAAGATTTTAATGCGAATATTCTTCTTGAAAAGATTGATACCGTATTAAATAATCCTAATTTGTACAAAGAAATGCATGAAGGTGCTTTATCCTTAGCTAATACTTCAAGTAGTGAACAAATTTATCAGTTAATTTTAGAATTGGTAGGTAAGGCTTATGGAAAAAATAATAAATGAAATAATGGAAAAAAAGATTGGAGATGTTTCTACTAATATTTCTTTATCAAAGTATACAACTTATAAAGTTGGAGGAATTGCAAAAGTTATTGTACATCCTAAGAATGTTGAAAAGTTAATTGAATTAATGGAAATTCTAAATGATAATGAAATAAAATATTTTATACTTGGAAATGGTAGTAATGTTCTTTTTAGTGATAATATTTATGAAGGAGTAATTATTAAACTTGATAATTTTGATGAGATTGAATTTGATGATACTTTAGTAACAGTTGGAGCTGGATATAGTTTAATAAAACTTTCAAATGAAACTGCAAAGTTAGGTTTAGCTGGTTTAGAGTTTGCATCAGGAATTCCAGGAACAGTTGGGGGAGCAACTTTCATGAATGCAGGTGCTTATAATTCAGATATGAAAAGTGTTATTAAAAGTGTAATGGTTTTAACTCCAGATTTAAAAATTATAACTTTAACAAACATGGAAATGAATTTTAATTACAGAGATAGTTTTTTACAACATAATAAAGGTTTTATTTGCCTTTCTGTTACTCTTAAACTATGGCATGGAGATAAAAATATATTATCAGATATTATTAAAGAACGTAAATTAGCAAGAAAAAAGACTCAACCATTGGATTATCCAAGTGCTGGCTCAGTATTTAGAAATCCTGAAGGAATGTTTGCTGGAAAATTAATTGAAGATTTAGATTTAAAAGGATATCAAGTAGGAGGAGCCATGATAAGTAAGAAACATGCTAATTTCATTATCAATATAGGTTCAGCAACTGCTACAGATATCAAACAAATAGTGGATTTTATTAAAGAAAAAGTATATCAAGAATATGGAATTAAACTAAGAGTTGAACAAAGACTTGTAAATTGGGATGATTAATATGAGAAGAAAAAAGAATAAAAAGAAAAAGTTAATTAAAATTTTAACTATCTTAATCTTGCTAGGAGGACTTGCCAGCTATATCTTTTTGATGCGGGTTAAAAACATTTATATAGTTGGAAATAAATTATTAACTGATCAAGAAATAATAGAATTAGCTGGTCTTGAAAATTATCCAAAGCTATTTAAAAATTCAAGTTTTAGTATGGAAAATAAAATTAAAGTTAATTCATATATTGAAAGTGTTGATGTTAAAAAAGATTTATTTGGAGCAGTTACTATTAATGTTTGCGAGTATAATTTACTTTTAAAAAATGATCTTGATAATATGATGTATTTATCAAATTCTAAAACTTTACCAATTGATAATGAGATTGTTGGAATACCAACTTTGATAAATTCAATTCCTAAAGATATTTTAAATGCTTTCTTGAAAAAACTTGATAAAATTGATAAAGATATATTAAGTCAAATATCAGAAATTAAATATGAACCAAATGAGTATGATAAAGATTTATTCTTATTTTATATGGTAGATGGTAATTATGTTTATATAACAACAACGAGATTAAATAATATTAATAAATATGATGAGGCTTTAAAAGTCTTAGAAGGAAAGAAAGGTATCTTGTATCTTGATAGTGGAAATCATTTTCAAGTACTAGAATAATCTTTCTTTTTTTGATATAATATCTATAAAGGTAGATGATTAGGATGTATGATATAAGTTTAGATAACTTTCAAGGTCCTATGGATTTATTAAATCATTTTCAAGTACTAGAATAATATCTTTTTTTTTGATATAATAGAAAAGGTGATTAAGATGTATGATATAAGTCTAGATAACTTTCAAGGTCCTATGGATTTATTACTTCATTTAATTAAAAAAAAGAAAATGAATATCTTAGATATTAAGTTAGAAATAATAATTGATGAGTATTTAAATTATATAAGACACATGGAAGAGATGAATTTAAATGTTGCTAGTAGTTATTTAGTCATGGCTTCTGAATTAATAGAAATAAAGTCAAGGATGTTGTTGCCTGGAAGTGAAACAGAAGATGAAGAAGAAGATCCAAAAGAAAATTTAGTTAATCGATTAATTGAATATGAAAAATATAAAAATATGGTTCCAATCTTTAGAGAACTTGAAGAAGAAAGAAATAATTATAAAACTAAGAGTCCAACTAGTATATTAGAATATAAAGAAGAAAAAAATTATACAAGTGAACTTACAATGGAAGATTTAGTTGCAGCTTACAAGAAATTTTTACAAAGATTAGAAGATGAAAAGCCTATTACAACTAAAGTAACCAAAAAAGAAATATCAGTTGATGATCAAATAAAAAGTATTAGAGAAAAATTTAAAGTAAATAAAAAAATGAATTTTTTTGATTTATTTGATGTTTATGCTAAAGATTATGTAATTGCAACTTTCTTAGCAATTCTTGAAATGTCTTCTAAAAGGGAGATTAGAATTATGCAAGAAGCAAATTTTGATAATATTATAGTAGAGGTAGTAGAATGAATTTAAAAGGTGTATTAGAAGGAATTTTATTCGTGGTTGGTGATGATGGAGCCACGTTAAATGAACTTATGGAAATTTTAGAATTAGATAAAGAAGAAATTTTAAATTTAATAGTAGAATTAAAAAAAGATTATGAAAAGGGTGATAGGGGAATTAGACTTAGTATTTTAGGTGATTCATTTAAGTTGACAACTAAGAAAGAACATCGTGATTATTATACAAGATTACTTGAAAGTGATGATGCAAATACTCTTTCTCCATCAGCTATTGAAACTTTAGCTATTATTGCTTACAACGAACCAATTACTAGAGTTCAAGTTGATGAAATTAGAGGAGTAGGAACAGCTCCAATGATTAGAAAATTAGTAGCCAAAGGTTTTTTAAAAGAAGTTGGTAAAAGTGAGTTACCAGGACGACCTATTTTATATCAAACAACCAGTGAGTTTTTAGATTACTTTAATATGGAATCAATTAAAGATTTACCTAAAATAGATGAGATTAAAGATGTTATAGACGATGTTGATTTATATGAATCCAAGTATACTGAAGATGATACAGAAGTAATATAATAAAAAAAAGAACTTTAAGTTCTTTAATTCAATTTGGTTGTCCTAGTTAGGTTCGAACTAACGCTCGTGGAGTCAGAGTCCACTGCCTTACCACTTGGCTATAGGACAATTTACAAATATATTTTATCATTAAAAACTAAATAATACAATATAAAATTTTATATATTGCTTGACAGTAATATAAAACTTTGGTATATTAAACTCGATTAAGGGAGGAAAATATGAAGAAAAAAACAGGATTGATTTTATTATTAGTAGTTAGTTTATTAATAACAGGTTGTAGTCTTTTTAATGCAAATGAAACAAAAGAGGAAGAAAAGAAAGAAGTTTCAAATGAACAAGTAATCAAAGAGGAAGGTTATAGTATTACTTTTTCAAAAGATTTTGAAAAAAAAGAAATAGATGGATTTGATACTTTTTATCAAAATGAAAAAATTGGATTTACATCTTTAAGGGAACGTTTTGAAACTTTAGCAGCAATTAATATTAATAAAGATTCAACACTTGCAGAGTATGGTGAAAAAATAATTGAAGCAAATAAAATTTTAAATACTTTTAAACCAAGTAAAGATGAAAGTTATATGTATACAACTTATGAAAAATTTATTACTAATCAAACTTTTTACTATTATACAGTAGTAAAAAAAGGTACAGACTCTTTTTGGTTATTTAATTTCTTTTGTAGAAAATCTGATAAAGATCAAGAACTTGCTAATATAGAAAAATATGCAGCAACTCTTAAAGTTGATTAGTCATGAAAAATTTACTAATAAAATTAATTAAATTATATCAGAAAACACCAGGACATTTCCATTCAGCTTGTAAATATTATCCAAGTTGTTCTAATTATACACTTGAAGCAATTCAAGAATATGGAGCTTTAAAAGGAAGCTATCTTGGATTAAAAAGAATATTAAGATGTAATCCTTTTTCCAAAGGAGGATATGATCCTTTAAAAAAATAAAACTGTCTATTCACTATAGACAGTTTTATCAAATGTATGTTCTTTAGTATCTAATTCAAGTAATTTACTATCTGAAATTAAGAAGAAATTATCTTCAAGTATATCTTTACCATCAGTTGTAATTGGATCATCCCAAGTTAAATCTAAATTATACCAATTATTATCTAAATAAACATAATTCCAAATATGGTTATCGCTTGAAATTCTATAACTTTTAACTCCAAATTTTTCTAAAAATAACATCATACTATCTGTATAACCACCACATAAAGCATATCCTTCAATTAAAGCACCATAAGCTGTATCAGATTTATATTTAATAATATTGTTATCACTTCTTTCTTGATCATATTTAGTATGATTAATTATATAATCGTGAATTGTTTTAATCTTTTCTTTTGTTGTCATATCATCTGTAATATTTTTCTTAATAACATCTTCAACTTTATAATCTAAAATTAATTTCATATCATCTGTATAATTTCTATTTATTGATAAAGTAATTTTTCCATTTTCTCCAAACCCAGTTTCTAAATCTTTAAAACCATTATAGGGATGAACAAAGTTATTTATATTAGAAATAATAACTTGATTATTAGCAATATTTTTTACATCATTTATACAAGTAGTATAATCAGGATCACAATAAAAAGTAAAGTTACTCATACCACTATTGATGACTGTATAGTATATATTTAAAATATCTTGCTTTGATTTAGGTATAAAATTAGTTGTATTAGAAACATAATTAAAATTATAATCACGATAGTTACCATTTTTAATTAAAGTAGTAGGAACTCTATCATTTGCAACAAAATATTTATTATAATAACTTATTATTTCTTCTTTGTAATGAAACGTTACGAAAAAAATTAAAATAATTAATATAATAAAGACTATTCTTTTCATACGTATCACCCAAGTTTATTTTATCACAAAAAATGTAAAAAAATACAAAAAAAGTAACAATTTATGTAAAATTTTGTTACTTTGTTAAATTGTTGACAGATTTTTGTAATCTTGATTTAAGTCTTGCTGCTTTATTCTCGTGAACAATATTAATGTCTTGAGCTTTATCAATATTTTTAAAAGTTGTATTTAAAAGCTCTTTTGCTTCATCTTTATTGCCTTCTTTGATTGTTTTTTCTAACTTCTTGATAGAGTTTTTCATTCTAGATTCAACTAAAATGTTTTCATCACATTTTCTTTTACTAGTTAAAACTCTTTTTTTAGCACTTTTAATATTTGGCATTTTGTCACCTCTTTCTTAAAACACATATATAATAACAAATTTTTACCTAAAAAGTCAATAATAATAGTAATTTTTTTAAAATTATCCATACTATTTATGGTGATTTTATGCATAAAGTAGATTTATCAAAGTATAATATTAGATCAGATTTAATAATTGAAGATAGTTCAAAGGATTTTATTAAAGATAGTTATCATGAAAATGATATCCAAGTAGATTATATTAGATTAGAAGAAGAAAATATTTTAAAAAAGAAAAAAGGAGATTATATTACTATTAGTTTTCAAGATATAACAGATTCAAGTAACTTTACAAAAGTATATGATATTTTAGTTAAAGAATTAACTAAAATTTTAAAATTAACTAATATAAAAGATAGTGATAAGTGTTTAATAATTGGTCTTGGTAATAATAAATCAACTCCTGATTCTCTTGGCTCGGAAACTTTAAAAAATATAACAGTAACTAGACACTTATATAAATTAGGAGATGTTTCTTCAAAGTATCGTAATATTTCTATTTTAGAACCTAATGTATTTGGTAGTACAGGAATTGAATCTAAAGATGTTATTTTAGGAGTTGTACGTGAGATTAAACCAGACTTTATAATTGCAATTGATTCTTTAGCAGCTAGCAATATAGATAGATGTCAAAAGACTATTCAAATAACTAATACAGGAATTCATCCAGGATCAGGAATTGGTAATAATAGAGGAGAAATATCTAAAGAAACAATTCATATTCCAGTTATTGCAATAGGTATTCCAACGGTTGTTTCAAGTGCTGTGATTGTAAATGATACATTAAATTATTTAATGAGAAAAATAAGTTATCATAAAAATAACTATGCTAAAGATAAATTGATTCATAAAAATAATCTTAATTATTTAAAAGCTAAAGATAATTTATCAAAAGAAGAGAAAGAAGAATTACTTGGTTTAGTTGGAAGTTTAAGTGATGATGATCGAAATGAACTTATTTATGAAGTATTAAATCCTATTGGTTATAATTTAATAGTAACTACAAAAGAAATTGACTTTATAATTGATAAATTAGGTAAACTTTTAGGTGAAGCTTTAAATAAATCTTTAAATTTTATGTGAAAGTATTTCCAAAAAGCAAAAAATCTGATATGATTAACTCATGATAAAGGAAGTATGTGAGTTATGAAGAAAGTTAATAATTTGTCAACAATGGGTGGGCTTATTAGATACAATTAAACTATAATTAATATATAATAAAATAAACTATAAGCACAAAAAGTTTAGTATTTTTAATGCTAGATTTCTTTATGCTTTTTTAATGGGAGACAATCATGAATAATCAAAAAAAATATTGATAATGGTAGTAGTCTTAAGTTTAATACTAATATTATCATCAAGTTATGCTCTTTTAAGAAGTTCAAAAATAAGTAAAAATAATTTAGAAAAACGTTAAAGCTCGAATTTTTCCGTGTATATGAAATATAGGAGGATCTATACACTGGAAAAGAGGAGAGATACCTATTAATTTGTTTAGATTCTCTAGAAATGAAGAATTAGAAAAGAAGAAAATTTATTTAGAACCCTTAACTAATCAGAATATGACATTAGGAGAAAAGAAAACAGAATGTGATATAGCAGTATCGGTAAAGAATGATAAGAGAATAACAGATAAAATAATGCTAGAAGTAAATATTAGAAGTAGTGCTTATCAAACAACACTTGATAGAAATAACTTTTATTTTAGTGATATGATAGCAAATGATTTTTCAGAAAGTGAAGATTATAGCAAATTACCAAATAACCTCTTGATCAATTTCAATAATTTTTCATTGAATAAAAGAGGATTAATATTTGATGAGTATATGTATCGTAATATATATGGTGATATATTAACGAAAAAAAGTAGAATATTGAATATAGATATTGAAAAATGCTATCATTTATGGTACACTAAAAACATAAAAGATGAAGAAATTGATAGTTATAGTAAGGATTTGACACTAATTTCAGCAGCATTGTCAATGAACAAAAAGAAAGAGTTTATGAATTGTATGAACAAAGTTGAAATGAGTACTGAAATTAGACAAGAGATGGAAGGAGTGCTAGATAATATGTGTAGGGATCAAAAGTTAGTTAGCAAGTACTACAGTCGAGAAGAAGAAGAAAGACGAATTCAAGAAGGAATTTATAATGAAATTAAAGAAAAAACAACTAATAAGATCAAAAAAGAAATGATTATTAAGATGTATAAAGACAATGTATCTTTAGAAAAAATTTCAACTTATTCTTCTTTATCTTATTCAGAAGTAGAAGAAATAATTAATGATTATCTTGCACATTCTTAGAGAATAGTTTTAAAAACTATCTGAAAATATAATTAATAATGTTTTAAAAAGGTGAAAAATTTCATCTTTTTATATTCTTTAAATTCATACAAAAGAAAGAAAAAAATAATTTTATAAAATCGTTAAAATTGGAATTAGAAAAAACAAATCTTTAAATTTTTAATTTACAAGAAAAAAAACTTATTATATAATAGAAGTATAATTGAGGTGGCTTATGAATAAAAATGGGTTTACGACAATTGAACTTTTATTAACGATGATTTTAGTAGTTATTGTTATGTCAACGATTACAAGTGTTACATATGTTTATCGTGATAGAAGTGATTATGAAGAAGTTTTAACTGAGGTAATTAATTATAAAAATAATGTAACTAAAGTTATCTATGACGATATATTAACTACTACAACATCTGATAAAATTACATCTATGAGTAAAGTAGATAATAAAAATTATACTTTGAGGTCATCAAGTAAAACTTATTCTTTAACAGTAATAGATGAACTTAATAAAAAAGGAATTGCTTATGGAGAAAGTGGAGGAGTAATTGAATATATTATTCCAGGTTCTGAAGATGGTTTAGTTGATATAAATGGAGTAGATTTTCCAACTCCTGCAAATGGTGTTTATACATTTGAATTATATTTTCATCATCGAATGTTAGATAAAACTTTTAAAATAAAATTTACAATTTCATAATATAAAGAATTAAAAAAACTAAACTAAAAGAAATAATTCCATGCATAATTCTAGCAATTAAATAATCTTTATATTTTAATTTATAATCACTTAAAATACTAAATACTTGTAAATGAATACTAAGCCCTCCAAAAGAAATAAAGAAAGTAATAACACTAGCTTTTATTATTAAAGGAAGAGTTGTATTTGATATAAAATAAATTCCTTGAGTCATTTCTAAAAGACCACATATTAAACTATTAATATTATTATTAAATGGAAAATTAGCTTTAATTAATGATGTTATAATCATGAAAAAAGTAATAATACCATAAAGTAAAAATAAAATTTTAATTGTATTTAAAATTGAATTTGAAAGACATGTAACAAAACTATCTTTCTTTTTTTCTTTTAATTTAATATTTGAGTCAAAGTTTACATAATAATTTCTATTAATAATGCCTATAATAACATTAGTTAAATAATGAATAATTAAGATTATAATTCCAATTTTTTTATTATTTAAAAAAGTAACACCAATACTTTCAATTATAAATAAAGGATTAGAAAAATGTGTAAATAATAAAAGTTTAGAAGCTTCTTGATTATTAATAATTTTATTATCAAGAAGATTTTTTAAATATTTACTATTACTAGGAAATCCACTTAAAGTTGAAAGAAGAAAAACAAAAGAAGTTTCTTCTTTCATTTTAAAAACTTTTTTCATAAATTTACCAAATATTTTTGATAAATAAAAAATAGCATTATAATTTAAAAGTAGATCTATAATAATATAAATAGGTAAAATAGTTGGTACTAAATTGTAAAACCAAATGGAAGTACTTTTAATAATGGTACTAATAACAATATTTGAATGATCAAATATTTCAAATAAAAAAATAAAAATAATAAAACAAATTAATAAATTAAATTTTTTCTTCATAAATAATCCTTTTTTTGTTATAATTAAATAGGTGATGTTATGTTTACTAAAATATATGAATGGTTACGTAAGTTTATTAAAGAAAATTATAAAGAATTAATTATTTATTTAGTATTATTTATTGTATTGACTTATCCTTTGCCTTATTATATTTTTGTTGGAGGAGGTACTATTGATTTAGAAGATAGAATAGTTTTAGATAGTAATGAAAAAGGAAGTTATAATCTAGCATATGTAAAACAGATAAATGCAACAATTCCTACTTATTTATTAAGCTTTATTTTTAGTAAATGGGATGTTGAAAAGGTTAGTAGTTATACAGTTGATGATAGTGAAACAAGAGTTGATGTAAACAATCGTGAAAGATTGTATCTTGAAGAAGCTAATTCTAATGCTATTATCAATGCTTATACTTTAGCTGGTAAAGATATAGATATTAAAAGTTCAGATTATAAAGTTATTTATGTAAATGAAAATAGTGATACAGATATTAAAATAGGTGATACTTTATTAAGTGTTAATGGAGTATCAGTTTCTAATAATTCAGAATATAAAGAATACTTAAGTGGATTAAATGTTGGAGATAAGTTGAATGTTAAAGTTAAAAGAAATGGTAAAGAAGTTGATTGTTATGCTAAGTTAGTAAAAGTAGATGGAGAAAAAGTAATTGGTCTTTATCTAGTTAATATTTATGATTATGAAGTTGATCCTAAAATTGAATTAAAATTTAAATCGAATGAGTCAGGTCCAAGTGGAGGATTTATGTTATCACTTGCAATTTATGATAGATTAGTTTCTGAAGATTTAACTAAAGGTCGAAAGATTGTTGGAACAGGTACAATTGATGCCTCTGGTAATGTTGGAGAAATAGGAGGAGTCAAGTATAAATTAATTGGAGCTGTTAAAGAAAAAGCTGATATTTTCTTTGTTCCTAAAGAAAATTATGAAGAAGCTATTGAAACAAAAAAGAAATATAAATATGATATAAATGTAATAAAAGTTTCAAAATTAGAAGATGCTATTAAATATTTACAGGAAAATGATTAAAAATAATTAAAAAAGTAAAATTTTCGTTGTCATTTTTAAAGTTTTGGTGTAATATATAAGCAGGTGAATTGAAATGGGGAATTTAATAATTTTTTATGATAAAAATCGTAATATTTCAAGAATAGTTGCAAATTATCGAAAAGAGTATCAAGCTAGAGTTTTCGAAATATTAACTGAGAATACTTATAGTTTCTTTGATAAAATTAGCAACGATAAATCTAAAGTTAGATTACGTAATTATAGTATTAATTTGTCTAATTATGATAATGTAATTTTAATAACCAATCTATGGCATGATCAAGTTCCAGCTCCTGTTTTAAGATTTCTTGAACAACAAACTGGGAAGATAAAAAATATTATATATGTTCTATATAATAAAAATAAAGATGATAAACCAGCTCTATTTGATGAAATGGATAAAATTTTAAATTTAAGACGAAGTAAATCTTACTTTGTAACATTAGCTAAAAATGATATTCATGTTAGAGTATATCAATAAATAAATTGTATAGGGGTGTAAAGTAGTATGAAAAGAAAAATTATTTTAATTATTTTGGTTTTTATTTTTAATTTAGTATGGGTTAATGCTATTTCAATAACTAATGAACTTGCTGCTACTCACGATTTTGTAATTCAAACAAGTAAGAAGACAAATTTAAAAAATAATCCTCTTATGGAAGATTTGGATGTAATGTTAAAGACAAACCTTTCTTATCAAGGTGAAGATGCTGTTAAAATTGGACATAAAATTGATAACTTCTTAAAAGATAAGATGGAAGGTAAGGGTGAAGTAATTTCAAAATATGCTATTAATAGTAAACTTGATCCTTATTTGGTTGCTAGTATGATAATTGAAGAATCAGGCTGTGACTCTGAATGTAGTTTTTTAGTTGATAAATGTAATAATATTGGTAAACTTTATTATAATGAAAAAAGCTTAGGGCAAAAAGCTTGTCTTGGAGGTTATTATCAACAATTCGATTCAATAGAAGATTCTGTTAGAAGTTATGTTAGATATGTTAAGGAAAATTTCTATGATAAAGAATTAACTAATTTAAATGATATTTATAAAGTTTATAAAAAAGATGTTAGATGGTTATTCAGAGTTAATGAAAGAATGAATAATATAAAAAAATCAACTCCTTATGAAAGTTGATTTTTTAATTTAATTTAAATTTAATAGATAAGTTAGGATATTCTTCATCTTTTTTCATTCCTTCGGTTAATTCAAATTCTTTAAATAAGTATAAATCTCCTTTATTATCTATATGAAGTTTTAAATCCTCAATAGTTAAACCATCATATTCAAGCATTTTCAGATAATCATTAAAAGAAACACTTAAATCTAACCACTCATGTTCTAAATCATATTTATAAAAATCATTAAATCTTCCTAAAACAATAGATGTAATATCATTTAAAGTAACATTATATTTATTTAATATTTCTAAATTAGAAAGTAATTGATTACTATTAGTATCTATATTATATGTTTTATATTCAAGATAAGCTAAATCATCATCTGTTTCGTAACTTATATTAAGAGCTACTGATAAAATATTATCATTTAAACTAGCATCATAATCAATAACCCCATCTTGAAAACAAGCTCGAAGAAGAAAATTATACATTATTTCTTCATTAATTTTATTATAAGTATCATTATTTAAGTTAAAATAAGGAATTTTGTTATATTCTAAAACATAATCTAAATCACAGGAATTATCATCTAATGTAATATCACCTTTTTTAATTCTAGATACATAAGAAGATATTAGTACATTGTTATTATTTTTTTTATTATTAGTAAAAATTGATAGTATTATTAATATAATAATAAGACTTAATACAATAAAAATACCTATTTTATTTTTTAAAATATATTCTTTCATAGTAACTCCTTAATATTTTTTAAGATTTAAAGGTTCAAGGTGCCAATCTTCTTTATATGAAGCATTTAAAAGAGGGAAGGTTAATCCATAATCTTTTGCATGCTCATGAGCCCATTTCATACCTGGACAATTTTTATAATTTCTACCACTTCCACATTTAGTTGTAGAATTTTTATAAAAATCAACATCACTTGCAATACCCCAGCCATGATTAGATCTACCAGGCTTAGCAGCTCGACCTGGTTCCGCTCTTTTATAAAAATCAACTTGATAGTCATAACTTCGACAACCTTGATTAGAATAATTTATATTATAACCTGCAGCTTTTAAACCTTCACGAAAGTTTTGAAGCATTGTCCAAAAGTAGTTATTATATCCATATTTATTATTATAACCTTTTTTTAAAGCATTACTTCCTGGACAATCTTTTCCAGAATAAGTACTGGAATTGCCAGAACGATATTTAGGTGCATAAAAAACTCCATTTTTAATATATACATGATTTTGTTTATTCATATCTGTTGTTGTATCATTATAAGTTCCTTGATTAGAACTTTGATTTCTTTTTAAATTTTCTTCTTGCATAGCTTTTAACTGGGCATTATAAATTTGACTATTTAATAATGCTTGTTTTCGACTAGCTTCATCGGCTTCTTTTAATTTTAGATTTTCTTCTTCTTCTAATTTACTAGCAAGTTCTAAAGAAGCTTCACTATAACAGCTTGCAAAGTTAGAAGAAGTAGTATTAATATTTAAAAGTTCAAATATTAAAGTAATAAAAGTAGGAATACAGAAAACTAAAATAGCAGCAAACATTCTCCTACCAATTTTTTTAATATTACTATAATTTTCATCATTGCCGTTTATTAAGTTTTTATATAAATCAATTGCTGTCATAATAATTAGTCCAATTGGAATAATAAATTTTATAATAGATAAAGTAGTTTTAAATAAGTATAATATTCTAACAATTAAAGGATTACTACACATAAATATCACCAATTAAATTTTATCAAATAAATATGTAAATGTCAAAAGTTAAAAAAGTTTATTTGAAGTATGTGTAAAAGTCTTGATAAATTAGCGATTCATGATATAATATTATTGAAAATAGAAAGAGTGTAGTTTCATAGGATAAGAGAAAAAGTCAAGTATAAAGAATATATATTTCATAATTTATTTATCAAAGGAGGATTAAATGATCGAAGTCATGAAAAAGAGAAATAAGACTATAATAATATCAATAATGGTTGCTTTGTTATTAGTACTAATAACTAGTGTAACTTATGCAATATTGGTATATTCCAAATCTGGGACTAATCAATTGTTAGTTGCTGGAGATGTATATTTAAAATATACTGAAGGTGTTGATACAATTAATATTGTAAATGCAATGCCTGCTTCAACTTACAATGAAGAAGAGTTTTTTGAATTTACAATTGAGGGAAAAAATACATTTACGAAACCTATTTATTATGAAATAGTAATAAGTCATGGAGATGAATTAGAGGATAGACATACTAGAATCCCAGATGAATTTTTAAGCTTTAGATTGACTGAACAATTACCAGGAGGAGAAGAAACTGAAGTAATCCAAGAAGGAAATTATTCTGATTTTGCAAGTGGAAAAAGTATATGGGTAAATACAGTTGCTGCAGGTCAAAAAGAAAATACAAAAGTAACATATAAATTATATATGTGGGTATCAGATGAAATGCATCTAGGCTCAGGAGATGATGTAAGTATATCTGATATGGATATGGAAAAGTGGGCTAAAGATGCATATGCTAGTGTGAAAGTAACAGTCGATGGTGATTTTAATGTAAAACATGCATCTCTTAGAGCAGTTGAAAAAATTAAATCAAGTATAGGAACATTTGGAGGAGTAACTGCTGTTGTTGAAAAAGAAGATTCAGTTGAAGCAGTAACTGAAAAGAAAAAAGATATAAATGCAAGAGAATATAGATTTTCTGGAAACATTTTAAATAATCATGTTTACTTTAATTGTAAAGCTTCAACTACTTATATGAATGCCAAAGAAAATTGCGAAATTTGGAGGATAATTGGAGTATTTAAAGATGAAAAAGGAAAAGAACATATAAAATTAGTAAGAAATGAAAAATTGCTTTCTAGTGCATATCCAACTACTTACACCTCAAATGGTGAAACCTTTTCTATTAAAGGCAATACTAATAATACAGCTTATTGGGATCAAATTCCATATAGAACCGCTTTTAATAATTGGGAAGATTCAGGACTTAAACATTGGTTAAATTCTGATGGAGAAGAAGGTGGATATTATAATTCTTTATCAGAGACATCTAAAAATATGATAGAAGATGCAACATATTATTTAGGAAATGTTACAGGATCAGATTCAGCTTATACTGAATATAAAAATGAAAGAAACCAAACATTATGCCCAGAAAATGTTAAAAGCCTTTCTGATCAAAGTAATTGTTATGTTTGGTATGGTAATTCACCTACTTGGACGGGAAAAATTTCATTAATGCAGTTAAGTGATTATTTATTTGCTTTTGATAGTAGTTCTTGGAATTCAGTACCAGAAGAAGGGTATTCATCAATAAAAAGTCAAAATTGGTTAAATGTTGCACGTGTATCATCCGAATGGCTTTTATCTCCAACTCATAACAAAAATTCAGCAGTATCTGTAATATTTTCTTCTAGTAATTTGAATTGGTTAGATGCAGTGAATTCTTCAGAAGTACGACCTGTTGTTACTTTAAAATCAAGTGTTTTATTTTCTAATGGTAACGGAAGTAGTGCTGATCCATATTTATTTGAAGATGATACTATATATGAGAAAGCAAGTGCTGTAACAACAATAAAAAATACTTTAGGTCAATCAGGTGGTATAATAGGAGTAACTAATAACAATGCTAAAACTACTTCACTAAGTGATGAAATAAGAGAATATAGATATTCTGGATTAAATGTAAATAATTATATATATTTTAATTGTAAAGATAATAATCTACAAAGTAGCGATAATTGTGAAGTTTGGAGAATTTTAGGTATATTTAAAGATGAAAAAGGTGATGAACATTTAAAAATAGTTTATAATAATGTTCTATCACGATCAACAGAAAATATGCCTGCCTTAACATATTTAGTTAATGGAAAAGTTCTTAATCTTAAAAGTGATCTTAATTTAGTTACTTTTTATTGGGATAAGCTTAATAATTCTAATGATTGGTCTACAGCAGTTATACAATATTGGTTAAATTCTAAAGGAAGTTTAGAAGATGGGTTTTTTAGATCATTAAGTATAAATTCTCAAAATATGATTGCAGATACAAAATATTATTTAGGTAGTTTAACATCAGCTTCAAACGTTTATATAGATGATACTCCAGCACAAGCTTATAAATATGAAAGAGCTGTAAGTGGATGTATTGATAATAAAGGACTTGAAAAAAACACTAGTAAAGATAATATAATAAGTAGTGAAACATGTCGAGTATGGGCTAACAAAGCTGCAAGTTGGACAGGAAAAATAGGACTAATGTATCCATCAGATTATGGATTTTCAGCAGATAGTCAATATTGGAATACAAAATTAGGAAAAGGTTTTTTTGAAGGAACACCAGCTAGTACAAGTTGGATATATACAAATGCTAATTTTAAAAGCCAGGAATGGTTATTAAATCCTAATACTGCAGGAAATGAATATGCTACAATTTTACGTGAAGGTCGAGTTTCTAATATGACATCAAATGATGCAAAAAGTGCGAGACCAACTGCCTATCTAAAAAAAGATGTTGTTATTTCATCTGGCTCTGGTAGTGCTACGGATCCTTATCAATTAGCATATGAAAAATCAAATTTAGTATTAACTAGTTTAAATGGAAAGATTCCTGTTAATGGAGAAATAACCTTTACTGCAAGAGACATTGTTGGTGGTGTTTATAGTGTAAGTACCCTTGATGAAAATATAGCTCAAGCAACTGCAAAAATTAATAATGGTAATTCAACACCAATTACAGTAAAGGGGTTAAAGCCAGGTACGACTAGTATAAAAGTAACTCATACTCCTGCTAATAAAGTTTATGATGTTCAAACAGCTTATTATACTATAACAATAACAAATGAAGGTTATGCTACTGATACTATAAAAGCAACACTTGGAAAAGAGAAAGGAATAATAGGTGTAACTAGAGCAAATACAAAAGTAACTATTCAAGATGATAGCATAAGAGAATATAGATATTCAGGTGCAAATGTAAACAATTATGTTTATTTCAATTGTAAAGATAATGAAGAACAAAATAAAGAAAATTGTGAAACTTGGAGAATAATCGGAATCTTCAGGGATGATAATAAAGTAGAAACTATAAAAATAACAAGAAACGATGTTATATCTGTAGATCAATTTCCTGAAAAATATACATATGAAGATGAAGACTACTTAGTAAAAGGACATTTTAATGATGAAAGAGCTTATTGGAATGGAAAAGAGAATACCAGAAGTAGTGATTGGAGCAAGGCCAGCTTAAACTACTGGTTAAATTCTGCAGGATCAGATGTTGGATATTTGAAAACCTTATCAGGTACTTCTCAAAAAATGATAGCTAAAACCAAATATCGATTAGGACTTTTTCAAACTAATATGAGTGCTGGAGTTTCCTATAGACTAGAACGAGGTGGTTTGAGTTGTAGTAGTGATACATCTTGTAATCCAGGATATGTTTGGAAAGGGAATTCAGCAACATGGGAAGGAGAAATCGCATTGATGTATCCAAGCGATGTAGGGTTTAGTTTTGATAGCAGTTATTGGAATACTAAAGCTTTATATGATTATTATCTTGAAGATATTCAGAAAAGTGGATGGATGAAAGAAATGTTTGATAAAATAGCTGATAGAGGAGAATGGCTATTATCTCCATCTACAAATGCTTCAGATAAAATTGGAATTCTTGATCCAAATAAAAGAATATCTTTGGAATCTGGTGTTGTTAGTATTAGATCAACTGAAGGACTTGCTGATGTAAGACCAACTCTACATTTAGTACCAACAGTTAAGATAATAAATGGTATTGGCTCAGCTGAAGATCCTTATCAATTAGAATTAAAATAATGAATAAGAAATCTAGTATAAAATTAGAATAACATACTAGATTTTTTTATAAAATAATGTTATAATCTTGTTGGAATTTGAGGAGGTGAACTTTATGAAACTTAAAACAGTTGCATTAGTTGGAAAACCTAATGTTGGAAAGTCAACCTTATTTAATAAACTAGCAAGAGAAAAAATATCTATTATTGAAGATACACCTGGTGTTACAAGAGATAGAATATATAGAGAAATAGACTATCTCGATTATAAATTTAATTTAATAGATACTGGTGGTATCGATAAAAGTGTTAGTGATTTTAATAATTTGATTGAAATACAAGTCAATATTGCTATTGATGAGGCTGATGTAATAGTTTTCATAGTTGATTCAAAAGAAAGTATTAGTGAAAATGATAGATATCTTGCTAATGTTTTACATAAAAGTGGAAAAAGAGTTATAGTTGCTTTTAATAAAATAGATAATAAAGAAAGTTTAGTTCATAAATTTGATTACTATGAGTTGGGATTTTCTGAATATGTTGAAATAAGTGCGGAACATAGTGTTGGGATTACTGAATTGCTTGATATGATTGTTAAAGATTTTCCAAAATATGAAGCTGAAGAAGATGATAACAGGATTAAGATATCTTTAATAGGACGACCTAATGTTGGTAAAAGTAGTTTAGTTAATAGTATTCTTGGAAGTGACAAATTGATTGTTTCTAATATAGCTGGTACGACTAGAGATGCAGTTGATACAGTATTTAAATATAACGAAGAAGAATATGTAATAATTGATACAGCTGGAATGCGAAAACGAGGCAAAATATATGAAAATATAGAAAAATATAGTTTACTTAGAAGCTTGAAAGCTATTGATCGAAGTGATGTTTGCTTGCTTGTAATAGACTATCAAGATGGTATTAAGGAACACGATAAGCATATAGCAGGAATAGCTCTTGAAAAAGGAAAAGCTTTAGTAATAATTGTTAATAAGTTTGATAATGTAGATGATGGTAAAAAACGTGAATTTACAAAATTGATTCGAAGTGAATTTCAATTTATTCCTTATGTTAATATAGTATTTGTCTCAGCTCTTTTAAAGAAAAGAATTCATTTAATTATGCCTGAGATTTTAAAAGCATATGAAAGTGCAACAAGACATATTCAAACTAGTGTTTTAAACGAAGTAATAGGAGAAGCTTACAATTTAAATTTACCTCCATCATATAAAGGTAAAAGATTAAAAATTTATTATACAGTTCAAGAAGATATAAAACCCCCAAAGTTTACTTTTTATGTTAATAATAAAAATTTAGTTCATTTTTCATATTATAGGTATTTAGAAAATAAACTTAGAGAAAGTATTGAACTAGAGGGAACCCCAATTATTTTAAAATTTAAAAATAGGAGAGATTATGATAATTAAAAATGATTTTTTTAACAAAGATAGAGATTATTTAATGAAAGAAAAAGATGGATTAATTAAGTCAGTAGAAAAATTAGATAAAAGATTTCAAAATAATGAAGTAGATAGAGAAAAATTTTTAAAACAAAATGAAATTTTTGCAAAAAGACATGAAGAATTAAATAGAAAAATAGAAAAATTAAATAGGAATTAAAAAACTTTCATATAATACTATGGGAGGTTTTATGAACGATAGTATTTTTAAGAAAGTTGAAAAGAAAACTAATATAAATAAAGATACAATTCTTTCACTTGCTAATAAGCTAAAAAATAATAATTTTAAAGACGAAAAAGTCCTTAATGAAGTAATATCTGAGTTATCTTATATGACTGGAAAAGAAATCAGTGAAGAAAAGAAAGAAAAGATAATTAATGCTATTAAAAGTGATAAGGTACCTAGTGATATAGAAAACAAATTTTAAGGAGAGGTTTATGAAAAAATGCACGGTTATTATTAATCCACAAAGTGGTAAAGGATTAAACGAAACAAAAGTTGTTGAATTTCAAAAAATATTATATGAATATAAATATGATGCTAGAATAATTTTTACTTTATATAGACATCATGCAGAAGAAATAATAAGTAAGTTAGATGATGATACGGATTTAGTTATTTCAGTTGGAGGAGATGGAACATTTTCTGAGGTTATGAATGGTAATTTAAAAAGAGAAAAAAGATTACTTCTTGCCCATTTGCCTGTTGGAACTGCTAATGATATTGGACACATGTATGGTCTTGGAAACGATTTACTTAATAATTTAAAACTAATTCTTGAAGGAGAAGTAAAAAAAATTGATATTGGATTAATTAATAGTCGAGCATTTACATATGTTGCTTCTTATGGAAAATTTATGGATATTCCTTATAAAACACCACAAGAATTAAAAAAAAGAATTGGATATATGGCTTATATGATAGAAATTTTAAAGAGAGCTTTTACAAGAATTCCTATGCATGAAATAACTTTTACAATTGATGGTGTTAAGCATAAAGGAAAATATACTTTTATTTTAATTTCTAATGCTAATAGAATTGCTGGAATTGATAACTTTTATAATGATATAAAGTTGGATGATTATAAATTTGAAGTTATGCTTTGTAGTATAAAAAAGAAAATAGATATTTTAAAAGCAATTTATACTTTAAAAACTAGTGATATTTCTTATGTATCTGGAATAGAATTATATAAATGTAGTGAAATGAAGATAATATTTAAAGATAAGGATAAAGCTTGGTGTGTTGATGGTGAGGAATTTGAAGATCATAAGAATGATTGTGATATAAAATTAAAAAAGGGAATACAAATGTTAATACCAAAGCAAAATATTGATAAACTTTTTATAGAAAAATAATATAAAAAGTTTTTTTTGTTAGAGTTACAAAAATGATTGATTTTTATAAAAAACTGTGATATAATGTAGAAAGAAGTGAGGGGATTATATGTATACTGATTATACAGATGAAGATAATAGCGAATATAATGAGTATTATAATGATGAAAATGGAGGAAATAACGTTGATAAAGAAAAAATAAAGAAAATAGCTTTTTTTGTTATTGCCTTTGTTATACTAGTTGTGATAATAATAGTGATTGCTAAAGGATGTTCAAATAAAAAGCAACAATCAAATGTTAATCCTAATTCAAATCAAACCCCTTCTATTGTATTAAGTAGAGAGAGTTACTCGCTTGAAGAAGAAGAAGAGGTTGAGATTTATGCTGATATTTTAGCATCATCAGTTACAAATCCAATTGTTGGATGGCAAACAGAAGATAGTACAGTTGCAACCGTTGAAGATACAGGAGATGGAAATGCTGTTATAAAAGGTATTAAAGAAGGAAAAACAGCAATAGTTGCAGTTTATCGTGAAAATGGTAAAGTATATACAAATAGATGTGAAATAACAGTAACTTCAAAAACAATTGAAGCAACAAATATTGATATAGTTCAATCAAATATAACGTTAGCTAAGGGTAAAGATATATTATTACAAATAAAAATAACACCTAGTGATGCTAAGGTTGATGCATTTGAATTTTCAAGTGATAACTCTAATATTGCAAGTGTAGACGAAGATGGAAGAGTATATGCACTTAGAGCAGGAACTACAACAATTACTGCTAAAACGACAGATGGAAAATTAAGTGATTCTATGACAGTAACAGTTGTAGATAATACTTCAACTCCTACTGTAATTAATCCAACTGGAGTTCAGTTAATGGGATTATCTAATGGATTGAAGGTTGGTGGTACTGCTGATATTAAATATTCAATTTTACCTACAAATGCAACAAATAAACAATTAACTTGGAAGAGTTCAAATACAGCTATTGCAACAGTTGATTCTAATGGTAAAGTAAAAGGAATTAAAGCTGGAAAAGTTACAATTACAGCAACTACAACTAATGGAATAACTGGAAGTATTGATGTAACAGTTGAATCAAATACAGTTGCAGTAACTGGAATTACAGTAAATGGAGATACTGCTTTAACAGTTAAGGTTGGAACAGTTAAACTTATCTCTTATACAATAAGTCCTTCAAATGCTACTAATAAAAAAGTTAAGTTCTCATCAAATAATTCAAGTGTTGTAACAGTTAACTCAAATGGAATGATAGGAGCATTAAAAGCAGGAACTGCTGTTATAAGTATTACAACAGAAGATGGAAATAAAACAGCAAATATAACCGTAACCGTTACGGGAAATGGAACAATTTCAGGCTCTACTACTTCAAATACTGGAGATAGTATCCCAGATGGTAATGGAGGTTCATCAAGTGATAGTAGTTCATCTGGAACTACAACGGAAGATAGTTCATCATCTTCCAGTGCATCATGTACTGCATCATTGATGACCAACATAACGCACAATGGGTCGGGGGCAATAATTTCACAATATAGCTTTGGCCAGGCCAAAGCTTTTCAAAATATGGGAGCAACTAAACCGATTATAACTGTTAAAGAAATAGAGGATTGTATTAATAAAAATAAATTAACATATCAAATTTATCATGGAACAACAGAGTCAAATATATCAACTACTTCTTATACAGGAACAGTTAGTTTAAAAACTACAGGTACAAAAATTACTTTAAATAAAGGCGATGGTTACTATAAAGTAGTAATCAAAGGTTATTTAAAAGATAATAGTAGTAAATATCTTACAAAAACTTACTATGCAATAGTAAAAAATAATGATGGTACAGACACTATTAAACCATATATAAATTCATTAAGTGTTTCTAAAACATCATCTACAAAGTTATTGGTTAATGCATATGTAAATGAAACTGGTTCAGGATTAAAAAATATTAAATATTGTTTAACAGCAACCACATCATGTACACCAAATGTAATTCTTTATAGTTGGACATCTAATTATCCAAAAAGTAATAATACTTCAAGATCTTCAACTATAACAAATGCAAGTTTAGGAGCTTATAAAAGAATTTGTGTTATGGCAACAGATGTTGCTGGTAATGAATCTGCTTCAAAATGTTATGCTTATTAAAAAATGAATAAATAAAACTCATTCTAGAATTTAGAATGAGTTTTTTATATAACGAAAGTGGATTTTAAGTCTATCTCCTTTTTGAAAATTACTTTTGTTCTTTTGATTTATCGCTTCTATCAATTAAAGCATATATTGTTGGAGCAAGTTTTTCTCTTTTATAATTAATCATTTCAGCAATTTTTTCTGGTGGATAATTCATTTTTAAAGCTTCATATATATTTTGACAACAATTTTCAGTATAACTTATTTGACCATTTTCATAATCAAATCCACAGGAAATTTTATCATTATAAGGTATACCTAATAAGTGAGGAGAATTAAATTTAATATTTGGATTATCTGTTATAACATTTTGAATAAGACGTATATAAGATCCAAAATTTTTTTGATTGCAATAAACAACGATATTATCACGTCTATTTACAGATGAATTGTTATTAACTTTAAAACAAAAGTCTTCTAAATTTGAATTTAAACAAGCAAGAATAAATTTATTTGCAAATAAATGAAGATTACTATTATCAACACTTAAATATATTTTAATATTACTTTCTTTATCATTTGCTTTTAGAGATGTTATTTGAATCCAGTGCTTAAAATAATTAGTAAAGGTACTTTTAAATTTAGCTAGTTTACTAGAATTGGCTTTTCTAAGGTTATCACAAAGTGTTGTTAATTCAGAAGCACTTATATCAGTTCGATTTCTATTTAAAAGGGCAAAGCTCATTATAAATTTATCATATTCACTTTCATCAAACTCACTTTTTTGATCTTTTATAATAGTCAAATCGTCATATAATTCATCAATGTTTAAATTTTTAATATTTTTTAGGATATTTAAAAGTTCTTGTTCATTATTCATATTTTAGTCACCTAATATATATTTTAGCAAATAAAAAATTTAAAGTCTAGTTTTAAATTGATTTTTAAAAATTTATATTAAACTTTTAATATTGTATGTTATAATTTATATGAAAGGATGACATCATATAATGAAACTAAAAGGAATGAAATTTATAGATTTGTTTGCTGGTATAGGTGGATTTAGATATACACTTGAATCTTTTGGTTGTAAGTGTGTTTTTTCATCTGAATTAGATAAATATTGTCAGCAAAGCTATAAATTAAATTTTGGAGAAATTCCATCTGGTGATATAACTAAAATTGATGAACATAAAATTCCAAACTTTGATATATTATGTGCTGGTTTTCCATGTCAGCCTTTCAGCATTTCTGGTAAGCAAAAAGGATTTGAAGATACTAGAGGAACCTTATTTTTTGATATTGTAAGAATAGTTAGTTATCATAAACCCAAAATTATATTTTTAGAAAATGTAAAAAACTTAAAATCTCATAATAGGGGAGAAACTTTTAAAATTATTTCTAAGACACTTAATAGTTTAAACTATAATATTTATTCTAAGATACTTAATGCAAAAGATTTTAAACTTCCTCAAAATAGAGAGAGAATAACTATTATATGTATAAGAAAAGATATAGATAATGGTAAGTATAAATTCCCTATACCATTTAAAGATTTTGTAACTATAAGTGATATAAAAGAAGATGACTTTTTTACTGAAAAGTATATATTAAATAGAAATGATATACACATTGATGAAGAAAAATTAAAAGAAGCAATAAAAAATGGTAAGGTTCAAAAACCAATTCAAATTGGAATTATAGGTAATGGTGGTCAAGGAAATAGAATTTATCATGAAAATGGAATAGGAATAACTTTATCTGCTTCAAGTGGTGGTGCTGCTTCTAAAACGGGAGCTTATTATATAAATGGAAAAGTTAGAAAATTAAGTCCTAGAGAAGCAGCAAGACTGCAAGGATTTCCTGAAAATTTTAAAATAATAGAAAATGAGAATCAAGCTTTAAAACAATTTGGCAATAGTGTTCCAATTAATTTATTAAAAGAAGTATTTCGGGGTTTAGAAGATATTATGGAGGATTAAAATGACTGAATGGGAAAAATTTGAGAATCAAATAGCAAAGTATATCCAAGATATGTTAAGTAATTATGATGTTTTAGTAAAAAAGCTTGGAAGTGCTGATAGTACACTTCCAGATATTGAAATAACTATTAATTCTAATGGAAATAAAATTTATTTAGAAGTAAAAATGCCAACAGCTCAAACATCACAATTTGTTGTAACTATTCAAGATAATAAATTTGTATATGGAAAAAATAATGAATTTCCATCAAATAAATATTCTGATGAAATTATTGATATATTAAATAAAAATTTTGAATTATATGGTGAAGTTAAACAAAAAGGTTTAAATGTTCCTGTACCAGATTTAATAGCAAATAATTGGATAGTTTCAAATATGGAAAATAAAAATGTTAAGTTTGTTGCCTCTGCTGATTACGAAGGAAATAAAAAAGTATTTCCAATCAATGAATTTAATAATTTTTTTGATATTAAAACTATTTTAAGGAGAAAGAAAAGTGGAAGTAGGGAGGTTCCAAAAAAGGATTATAATGATTTTAAGGAACATATAGCTTTAAAATTTTCTGATTATGAATATACTTTTGAAGTTCAAGATAAAAAATTATATATTAATTTACCATTAGATTTAAAAAGAAGTGACTGTTATATTGAAAGTGAACTTTTCTCTGATGGAAAAAGTTATTTTTTATCGAATAAAGGAAATGGTAAATATGAAGCTAGATTAACTTCATCTATTAATAATATAAATATAATATTTGAAATAAATTTAAAATATAATAATAATCTTGATAAGTTTACAATTCAATGTTTAATAGATTACATTAATAATATGTAAATAATAAGAAGTGTAATATGAAATACTTAATTGAGGTATGATGAATTTGACAAAATGTTGATTTTATGGTACTATCTAGTTAATAAATCTTTGATGAGGACATAACTTTTATTTATATCTTATAGAGAGTTATCGGTTGGTGAAAGATAATAGAATTAGTTAAAAGTTCCTACCTTTGAGTGAAATGCAAACATTTTCGGTTAATAGCCGTTATCAAAATAAAGTTAAATAAAGGATGGTACCGTCTATAATAGACTCCTATGGTATTATTCTTTTTTTTATTAATAACAATTAAAGAAAGGATGTATATATGAGATTAAGTAAATTAAATATTAAAAAGATAAATTTAAATGATATTGATACTAGTTTTTCTGCTCAAGATATATTAATGAAACTTGGAGAATTATATCAATTTGAAAGTGGTATTTATGGTTATGGAAACATATGGAATAAATTACAAAGAAATATTGAAAATATAATCATTGAGGAATTAGATAAAGCTGATTGTATTCAAATTGATTTTCCCAAATTACAACCAAGAAAGATATGGGATCAATCTGATAGATGGAATCTTTATACAAAAGAGTCTGATGTAATGTTTACATTAAATAATAATTTAGGAGAGTATGGCCTTGCACCTACTGCAGAAGAGTGTGCAACTATATTTGGGGCTAATAGACTCTCTTCTTATAAATCTCTACCTGCTACTTATTATCAAATTGGAGAAAAATTTAGAAAGGAAATTAGAACCAGAGGATATCTATTTAGACCTAGAACTTTTATCATGATGGATGCTTATTCATTTGACATTTCAGAAGAAGAAATGCATAAAACGTTCAATAAAATGCATGATGTATATATAAATATATTTAATAGAATTGGTATAAACATTATTCCAGTTATTAGTGATGGTGGTACAATGGGAGGTAGAGTATCCGAAGAATTTCAAACAATTACTAATTTAGGAGAAGATATAATACTTTATGATGAAAAAAATAATATTGGATTAAATAAAGAAGTTTTAAATTTTGATGATAAAGAGACATTTATCAAAGCTTTTGGAGTATCAAATATTAGCGATTTAAAAGAATATCATTCTTTAGAATTAGGAAATAATTTTGAACTTGGTACCAAATATTCTAATTCAATGAAACTTTATTTTGTTGATGAAAAAGGAGAAAATAAACCATATTATATGGGATGTTATGGAATTGGATTAGGAAGAATAATTGCATGTATTTTAGAAAATAATGTTATAAGAGATGGAACGTCTATTAAAGGTTTTTCTATTCCATATAATATTGCTCCATATAAAATTCAAATTATATATAGTGAAAATAATCAAGAAGAGGCTGAAAAATTATACTCTTACTTATTAGAAAATAATATACCTGCAATTCTTGATGATCGTGATAAATTAACTATTGGTAATAGGATAAAAGATGTTTATGTGTTAGGGACTCCAAAAATGATAATATTAGGAAATAAATTTGATGGTATTAATTATGAAATAGAAGATACTAAAACAAATGAAAAAATTTCGGTTAAATTAAATGAAATTTTATCTAAATTAAAATAATAGTTATTTTATTTTCTCCAAGTTCTAACTTTGCTTCAATAAGCAATATTATTTTCAGCAATTATTTTTTTACTTAACTCTTCAGTAATTATAAAAAATCTTCAATTTAATTCCTTCTGCAACTAATTAGCCATGGTTATCTTTAATGTTAATACTTTCAATTTATTCACTATTTATATTTTTTCATAATTTTTATAAATTATCTGAAATCACTTAGGTATAACTTGAAAATATGGTATAATTATTTATGAGGTAATGGTGATATACATATGAGTAAAATATACAAGACGATAGATTTATTTTCAGGTTTGGGTGGAATAAGAAAAGGTTATGAAATGACAGGTAGATTTAAAAATGTGTTATCTGCTGATATTGATAAGTATGCATGTCTTGCTTATAAACATCTTTATGGTGAAGATTCATATAATGACGTTACCTCAGAAGAATTCAAAGAAAAAGTTGAAAAAACAAATTATGATATTTTACTAGGCGGTTTTCCATGTCAAGCATTTTCCATTGCTGGTCTTCAAAAAGGTTTTGCCGATGAAACTAGGGGAACTTTATTCTTTGATATTGCAGATATAATTAGAAGAACACATCCTAAAGCATTTATGCTTGAAAATGTAGAAGGATTATTAAAACATGATAAAGGTAATACTTTTAAGGTTATAACAAAGGTTTTAGATGAACTAGATTATAAAATCGTAGGTGTTGATTTTTGTGGAGATGATCCTGTTTATAATTCAAAAGATTTAGTTAGAACTACAAAAGACTTTGGAATTCCTCAAAAGAGATCAAGAATATTTATAATGGGTTTTAGGAGAGATATTATTCCAAATAATTATAGTTTTCCTAAACTACCAGATCATTCTGATAATATAATTTATAATAATTTATATGATTTACTTGATGATGATGTTGATCCAAAATATTACTTATCAGAAAAATTATTAACTACATTGAAAAATCATAAAAATAATCATTCTGCGGTGAAATCTGGTTTCGGTTATATAGTAGTTAATGAAGGAAAAAATCCTATTTCAAATACAATTATGGCAACTGGTGGTTCTGGAAAAGAAAGAAATTTAATAAGACAACATCATAAGGAATATGATAATTTAATGGTTGGTAAAAAGAATCCAATTAATGTGGAAGGAATAAGAAATATGACTCCTCGTGAATGGGGAAAATTACAAGGATTTATTAATTATGCTTTTATTGAAAATGGAGTTGACACTTTTTCTTTTCCAGACGGAATAAGTGATACACAACAATATAAATTATTTGGTAATTCAGTATCTATTCCAGTAATATATGAAATGGCAAAATATATGATAGAGAGGTTGGATGAATTTTATGGCAATGAATAAAGGTGAATGGTCAGAATTATATGCAATTTTGCATATGCTATCTGAACCAGATTTAACGATTGTAGATAATAATTTAGAAGAAATAACTGATAAATTATATAGTATTAAAAATGTATCAGTTAAAGAACAAAAAAATACTATTAAATATGTTTTAGAAAATAATATGGATGTACAAGTATATTTTAATAATGATATTAAACAATTAATTTCAAAAGAAGAAATATCTTTGAATAAAAAATTAATATTTGATGGAATTATTAATTCCACAAAAGGAAAGGGTGCTTTTGAAATATCAGGATCTAATGCTATATTATCAAAAATGACTCCAGATGGATTATTAAAAGCTTCTTCTTATTCAAAAGCAGATTTACAGGCAATGGTTTTGGACAATAGACTTGGAGAAGAAAAAGAATTAAAGTATAGTATTAAATCAAGTTTAGGTAGACCTGCAACTATTTTAAATGCTAGCACCCAAACAAATTTTATTTATGAGGTTAAAGGTATATCTATAGACGATATAGATAAAATTAATTCAATAAAAACGAAAACTAAATTACTTGATAGAATAAAAATGATTAAAAAATTAAATGGAGATATTAAGTTTGTAAAGGTTCAAAATGCTAATTTTGAATATAACCTTAAATTAATTGATAGTAATATGCCAACTTATCTTGGAGATGCTTTACTTAATTCATATGAAAAAGATACTAAAAATTTAAAGTCATTGTTTTTAATGTCTTCTAAATTTAATGATGAAACGTTTGCATTAAAAAAACTAGGAGATTTTTTAGAAGGTATTAGTTTTGG
The DNA here is from genome assembly GCA_947629135.1 of uncultured Bacilli bacterium. Taxonomy (GTDB): domain Bacteria; phylum Bacillota_I; class Bacilli_A; order RF39; family UBA660; genus RUG591. Next base: position 52,115 of record CANRCN010000002.1, read on the forward strand.
ATTTTTCCCTAGTAAAAAATGGAATGGTATAAATGATGTAAATGGAGGATTTATAGTAGTAAAGCAAAATGGTTCTGTTGTTATACTTGATTTAGTTTATTATAGAAATGAGGTTAGAAAGTATTTAATTGATAGAACAAAATTTGAGTCACCAAGTACTCCACGATATAAAATGTTAGAGTTATTTGAAAAGGATGGAAAAATATATTTTACTTTAAATCTACAAATAAGATATTATGAATAAAATAGAGGTGATTAAGTTCATAATCATCTTTTTATTTGACTAAATTATTTAAATGTTTTTATATGAATGTCATTAAATGATTTTAAAAAAGTATTAAGAAATTCTTATTAATTTATTTGAAACTAGAATAAGATATGGTAAAATGTATCTTAAAGGTGATATATAATGAAAAAACAATATTTAATTTATGCAGATGAATCATATAGAAAAGGAAAATATTTTAGTAATTTTTATGGAGGTGCATTAGTTAATTATACTGAACTAGAAAAGATAAGCAATAAACTTAATACAAAAAAAGAAGAATTAGGATTATTTCAAGAAGTTAAATGGACAAAAGTTACTGAACAATATTTAGATAAATATTTAGGTTTAATTGATTATTTTTTCGAATTTGTTAAATCTAATAAGATAAAAATAAGAATAATGTTTAGACAAAATGCATTGGTACCTCAAAACTTAACAAGAGAACATGAAGAAAAAGAATATTTTCTTTTATACTATCAATTTATTAAACATGCCTTTGGAATAGACTATTGTAATCCAAGCGAAAAAGACCAAGTAATATTAAAATTATATTTTGATAAATTGCCTGATACTAAAAAGAAAAATAAAGAATTTAAAGGTTACATTTATGCACTTAATGATTTTTTTTGCATTAATAATGTCCATATTTATAAAGAAGATATAGCTGAAGTAGATTCTAAAAATCATGTAATATTACAATATATGGATATTATATTAGGAGCAATGAATTTTAAATTAAATAATATGAATAAAGAAAAAATACCAAATAGCAATAAACGTGGCAAAAGAACTATTGCTAAAGAAAAATTATATAAAAATATATTAAAAAATATAAAAACTATATATCCTAATTTTAATATTGGAGTTTCAACTAGTAGTCGTGGTGACTTTACTAATAATTGGAAAGATTCTTATAGACATTGGTGCTTTAAATCAAAAAATAGTATTTTTGATTCAACATTAACTAAAAAATCAAAATAAAAAACTCCATTCTTCCTACATAAATCTTTCACGTACTAAACGTAAAGCTTCGGATTGAACAGAGTTCTTATACGACAATAATACCATTTTTTATAGTAATTGTCAATATTAGTGTATGTAATTAGTATTTTTTTATTGTATTTTATTTAGAAATAAACTAAAAAATTCAATTAAATACGTTTGAAGCGATAACTTTACTTATATTTAAAAAATTATACTCTCAAAATTGATTAAATTAACTATATTAATAGTATGTTTTTAATATTTATTCAAGTGTTAATGTAGAAAAAAGTATAAATATGTTTATTTCAAATTATGCTATTGATAATAAAATAGGTGAAAACTAGAAAATTAAAAAAATTTTATTTATACTAAAATAACTACTATCCTAAGTATTTTGACACAAGCATCAAAATAACCTTGGGGAAATTTAATTACAAAAAAATCAACCCAAATGGATTGATTATATGTTAAGTTCAAACTATAAAAGTTCGAACTATTCGTCAATGGAGCCCTAAAGGAAGAAGTACGACAACTTTTGGAGCTAGATAATAGTTAGTAATACATTAACTAATATAAGTATA
>CANRCN010000003.1 GCA_947629135.1 uncultured Bacilli bacterium
TATTACAACTAATATCAAAAAAGCAAGAGTTAAGTACTCCACCTTAATGATACGGGACTTATTAGTTTTAAAATATATAGTTTGCCCATATTATCACCTCCTCTAAACTATATACAAGAATAAAAATATTTGAAAAAGTTTTGGAGGCTAACACCTAACTTATAGGTTACATCTCTAAAATAATTATATAGTTATGATACAATATTGTCAATAATTTATTTGTAAAAAAAGTATAAAAATATCATTTCAATTTTTATAATTCTAATTTGTTATGATTGTGTGTGATTTTATAAAAAATGGAAACACTTTTGGGAATGAAATGTGTTTTTTGTTCATTTTTGCTTTAATATATTTTTAGTAAATTTATAAAACATAACTTATAAAATACAATTTACTTTTTTTAGTTTTTTATGTATAATATGTCTTGGTGATGGAGATGTATATAGGTAATGTTTATATAGATGGAAAAACAGTGTTAGCGCCAATGGCTGGAATTTGCAATAGTGCATTTAGAAAAATTATTAAAGAGATGGGATGTGCGTTAATCTATGCTGAGATGGTAAGTGATAAAGCTCTTTTTTATGGTAATGAAAAAACTAAAGAAATGCTTTTTATGGAGCAAATAGAAAGACCTATTGTTCAACAAATATTTGGAAGTGATAAAGAATCTTTTGTTTATGCAGCTAAATACATTGAAGAAGTTATGCATCCAGATATAATTGACATCAATATGGGATGCCCTGTTCCAAAAGTTGCATTAAGAGCTCAAGCAGGAGCAGCTCTTTTAAAAAATCCATCTAAGATAAAAGAAATAGTTGAATCTGTAGTTAAAGCTGTATCAGTTCCAGTTACTGTTAAGATTAGAAGTGGTTGGGATCAGAATAGTATTAATGCCGTAGAAGTTGCTAAAATCTGTGAAGAAGCAGGAGCAAGTGCTATTTGTATTCATCCAAGAACAAGAAGTCAAGGCTATAGTGGAAAATCCGATTGGAGTTTAATTAAGAAAGTAAAAGAAAGTGTTAAGATACCTGTAATTGGTAATGGTGATATAACAGATATTTATAAAGCCAAACAAATGCTTGATGAAACAGGATGTGATTTAATAATGATAGGACGAGGTGTTTTAGGAAATCCTTGGCTTATAAAAGAAATAAATGCTTATTTAAAGGATGGAACAATTCTTCCTAAGCCAACACCAATTGAAAAAGTTGATATGTGTTTAAAACATTTAGATTATTTAAGTAAAATAAAAGAAGAAAAAGTTGCTTGCTTAGAAATTAGAAATCATATTGCTTGGTATTTAAAAGGAATAAAAAATAGTAATCAAGTTAAAGAAAAAATATATCAAACCAAAAAATTATGTGATATAATAAAAATATTAAATGATTTTAAGGAGGAATTAAATGAAACCAGCAAGTTATAAAAGAATATTTGCATATTTAATTGATATTTTAATGATTGCCTGTATTGGTGTTATTATTGGAGGATTTATACCTGTAAGCGAGAAGTATGAGGCAGCAAGTGTTGAATTAACAGATACTTTAACTGATTATACTGAAAAGAAAATTAATGAAGAGACTTATATCAAGAAAGTAAATGATATAAATTATACTTTAAGTAAAGAAAGTATTGCAACAAGTATTATCACGGTTGTTGTTTATATTGGTTATTTTGTTATTTTACCTTATTATTGGAATTCTCAAACAGTTGGCAAAAAAATAATGAAAATAAAAATAGTATCACTTGATTCAGATAAGAAACTTACAATGAATAATTATTTAATAAGAGCTTTAATAATTGATTCTATTTTATCTAGTATAATTAGTATTGTTTTACTTTTAACTTTAAATAAATCAAACTATATATTGGTTGATAATTATGTATCTAATTTCTTTATGTATTTCTATATTATTTCATTTATCATGATATTATTTAGAAAAGATGGAATGTCTTTACATGATTTTATAGCTAGAACTAGAGTTGTTATGGTTGATGATAAAGGAGAAGTTGTAAAAGAAGCAGATGTAGTCAATGAAGTTAAAGAAGAAATTAATGAAACAAAAGAAATAGAAGAAACTAAAGAAGAAAAGGAAGAGGTTAAGAAACCTTCTAGTAAGAAAAAAAATACTAATAAAAAGACAGTTAAAAAAGAAGAAAATAAAAAAACAGAATCTAAGAAAACCGAAACTAAAAAAAGAACTAATTAGCTTAAATAAGTTAAAAGTTCTCTAATGACAACGATTTAATATCATTGTCATTATTAGTATAAAGAAAATTTTAAAATTATACAGAAAGGATAAAAAAATGGAATTAAATGAAATTAAATTAGAATTAAAAAATATTAAAGAAAAGCAAGAAGAATTATGGAGGTTACTTTGACATCTCTAAAAAAGAAAGTAGAATAGAAGAATTAGAAGAAATTACTAAAGATTCTAATTTTTGGCTTGATAAAAATAAAGTTCAAGAAACAATGGATGAATTAAATAATTTAAAAGATATTGTTCATAATAATAAAGAAATAAAAGATCAACTTGAGAATGATTTAGTTCTTTTAGAAATTTTAGAATTAGAACCTGATGTTAATACTCAAGAAGAGATAGAAAAAGATGTATCTATTTTAAATGATAAATTACAAGCTTTAGAAATGTTTACTTTATTAAATTCTGAATATGATAAGAATAATTGTATTTTAGAAATTCATGCTGGTGCTGGAGGAACAGAAGCTTGTGACTGGGCTAGTATGTTATATAGAATGTATCAGAGATATATGGAAAGACATAATTTTAAATATGAGGTTATTTCTTATTTAGAAGGTGAAGAAACAGGTATAAAAAGTGCTTCTATGAAAGTTACGGGAATGTATGCTTATGGTTATTTAAAATGTGAAAAGGGAGTTCATAGATTAGTTAGATTATCTCCATTTGATGCTAATAATAAAAGACATACTTCTTTTGCCTCAGTTGATGTAACACCAGAATTTACTGAGGTTTCTGATATTGAAATTCAAGAGAAAGATTTAAAAATAGATGTATATAGGAGTAGTGGAGCAGGAGGACAGCATATTAATACAACTGATAGTGCAGTTAGAATAACTCATTTGCCTACAAAAATTGTTGTATCATGTCAAAATCAAAGAAGTCAGATTCAAAATAGAGAAGAAGCTCTTAATATGCTTAAAAGTAAATTAAAACAATTAAGTATAGAAAAACAGGCTAAAACTTTGAATGATGTTAAAGGAGAAAGTTTAAATATAGAATTTGGATCTCAAATAAGAAGTTATGTAATGCATCCTTATTCAATGATAAAAGATCATAGAACTAATTATGAAACAGCAAATGTAGGTAAAGTCTTAGATGGGGATTTAGATGAATTTATAAAAAGTGAATTAAAAAATAATGTTAGTAATTAAAGTAGTATCAAAACTACTTTTCTTTTTGAGGTGATTTATGAAAAAAATAAAAAAATATATTTATTTATTATTTGTTTTATTAGTTGCAGCCTTAAATTTTAATTTAATTTTAAAACCATTAAAGTTAGTAGTAGGAGGGACTCAGGGTGTTGCCGTTATTTTAAATCATTTATTCAAATTAAGTCCATCTTTTATTATCTTAATTATTAATGTTTTAATGTTAATTATTAGCTTTTTAACCTTAAAGAAAGAAACAACATTTGGAACAATTGAAGCAACTTTTATGTATCCAATTTTAGTTAAATTAACAAGTTTTATTCCTAATATCAAAGTTTCTAATGAATGGGTAATTATATTAGTAATATTAGCAGGTATTGTATGTGGAGTAACAGGAGGTTTAGTTTACAAGCTTGGTTTTTCAAATGGTGGTATAAGTGTTATACCTTTGTTAATTGAAAAATATTTTTCTATTCATGTTTACTTTTCAACTTTTGTTATTAATGGAATAATTGTTTTATTTGGAATAATTTACTTTGGAATTATAAAAGGCATTTATTCAATTATAATTATTTTATTACAAAGTTATTTAATTAAGAAAGTATTAGGATTTAAAAGAAATTAATATAAAATAATTATTTTATTTGAAAAAAAAGAGCAAACATATTATAATTAATTAATAAAGAATATATATTATTATAAGGTGATGCTTATGAAAAGAAAAACTTTAGCTGGTTATTTAATTGGATGTGTTTTAGCAATTTTATTAGTTTGTTATGTTTTATTATCAGTTATTAGAACTACAATATTTAATGAAACTTATGTTAGAAAGATGTTTGATGAAAATAATTATTATAAGCTTATTTATAATAAAATTTTAGATAATATGGAAATTTATCTTGAAAAATTTGATGTTCCTAAGGATATATTAGATAATATTTATACTGAGAATGAAGTTAAAAATGATATAGATAATATGATAGGAAGCATCTTTGAAAATGAAAAGTTTAAATATGATGAACAGATAATTGAAAATAGAATAAAAGGAAATATAAATAAATATATAGATGAATATAATGTTAAGCTAAATAATATAGAAAAGTTTGTTAATGAAATAGTAAGTATTTATAAAAAAGGCATTAATGTTTTTAATGTAATTGAAAATTTTATTGATATATTTCAAAAAGTGGGAGGATTACTTGGAATAATAACTACTTTATTGTTAGTTATGAGTGTAATTTTATTTATATCAATTATTTTAATTAAAGTAAAGTGTATTGGATTTACTAGTTTATTAACTGGGATTATGTTATATATATTAAAATTTGGTTTATTTAAAGTAATAAATATTAATAAATTAAATATAATTACTAATGAATTAACTAAAGTAGTTAAAGATATTTTAGAAAAAATAAATAGTTTGTTAACAACTTATACAATTGTTTTTCTAATTTTAGGTATAATTTTTGTATTAATAGAGATATTAATAATAATTAGAAATAGAGAGACTAAAAAGAAAATTAAAAACTAATAATAAATTGTTTTACTCTTTTTTGGAAAGTATCGTAAAATAACAGAAAAAAATCTTGCATTTCAGAAAGTACTAAGATATAATATGTATTGAGAGGAGAAAAAGTATGAAAAGATTCATGATGATGTTATTAGCAGTTCTTTTAGTATTTTTTGTTGTAAGTCCTGTAAGTGCTTTAACCGAAAGACAAGTTCTTGATAAGTTAGAGAAAACTTATACAATTAATGGAGCTGAATTTAAAATTTCACCAGCTTTAAAGAAAATAATAGAAGATTATGCTAATGAATTTGAAGTTTCAAATGATGATTTAAATGCTATTGATCTTGCAATAAAAAATGCAGTTGAAATAGTAGAAAAAGACAAAGTAAAGAAAATTGAAGATCTTTCTTCAGCTGCAAAAGAAAGATTATTAGATTTACTTGCTGACTTCCGTGTTAATACTTCAATTAATGTTACTTATACTAATGGAGTATTGACTATTTACACTCCAGATGGAGAATTATTTGATAAAGTTACAGATTTAGTAAAACAAACTGGAACTGAAACAAATAGTATTGCTATTCTTGCTGGTGTATCATTTGTAGTTATGTTAGCAGGTGCATTTGTAGTAGTTAGAAAAGTAAGAGTTACTGACTAATGAATAAAATGAAATTTATAAAGACATTTGCTACTAACGTAGCAATTTCTTTTTTCTTTGCAGCAATTTTTGTTTTTACGACTTATATGTTATTTGATAAGAAAATAAACTATTATACTTCACTTATAAATTCAATTGCAATTAAACAATCAGATGATGTAGAAAATAAACAATCAGAATATAATCATACTTCTAAAAAAATAACTAATAGACCAAGATATGGTAAAAAATTTGCAACTTTAAAAATTCCTGAAATTGATATGAATTTACCTATTTATCATGGAGATACTCTTGATATTATGCGTTATGGGGTTGGGCATTATGGAGGTTCTTACTTTCCTGGTGAAGTTGGAACAATTATTTTAGCAGCTCATAATGATGTTGGTTTTTTTCATGAAATAGATAGATTAGTTGAAGGAAGTAAGATTACAATTGAAGCTGATTATGGAACTTTTGAATATGAAGTTGATAGTTATAAGGTAGTTAATGAAACAGATTTAGATGCTTTTCAAATTCAAGAAGATAAAGAATTGTTAATAATGTATACTTGTTATCCAATAAGACATGGTGTTGTTGGAAGAAGAACTCAAAGATATATTGTCTATGCTAATAGAGTAGGTGATGATAATGCATAGAAAGACTCAAAGAATAATTAGTTATATATTAGGTTTCTTTTTGGTAATTTTTTTAGTACTATTAGCTATTTTAGCTATTCTTAAAACAACTATTTTAAATGAAGTGGCTGTTAAGAAAGCTTTAGATGAAAATAATTATTATCAAATAATTACAGATAAAATATTTGAAAATATGAAAGATTATATGAGATCATCTGGTTTAAATGTAGAAATTCTAAATGATTTGTTTACAGTTGAAGATGTTCGAAGTGATGTAAATAGATATCTTGATAAAATATATCAGGATAGTAAAATTGAGTTTGATGATACTAACTTAAAAGAAAAATTAACTAAGAACATAGAAATATCTTTAGAAAAACAAGATTTAAAAATAAATGATGAAGATGAAATTTCATCTTTTGTTACAGAAATGGTAAAGATTTATAAAAATGAAACAAATTTATACAATATAATAAATGGTTTCATTGAATCTATTCAGAAAGCAAATAATTTACTTAGCATTGTGGTTATTATTTTGTTAGTTATTTGTATAGCTTTAATTATTCCAATTGCTTGGATGAAAGTTAGATGTTTTGGTACAATTACTATAGCTGTTGGATTAATATTGTATTATATTAGATTTGCTATTTATGAAAAAATAGATTTTAAGAATATTCTTATTTTATCTAAAGAGTTTTCAGTAGTATTAACTTGGTTATTAACTAAAATTGCTAATTATATAGCTATATATGCGAGTGTTATAGTTGTAATAGGGTTAGTAATTGTTATTGTTGAGTCTTATATAACAATGAAGAAAAAAAGAAGGATACATCATCGAAGAAGTTTAGAAATATAAATGTGTTTAAGAAAAGGAAAGTAAAAAAATCCTTTTTTTAGTATATAAAAATATTTAAAAATATGTTATACTATTAAAGATTTTAAAGAGGTGAATAGTATGGATAAGATTGTAATAAAGGGTGCTAGAGAAAATAATTTAAAAAATATTAATTTAGAGTTACCTAAAAATAAATTAATTGTTATGACTGGATTATCTGGAAGTGGAAAAAGTAGTTTAGCATTTGATACTATCTATGCTGAAGGTGAAAGAAGATATGTTGAAAGTTTATCAGCTTATGCTAGACAGTTTTTAGGCGGTTCTGAGAAGCCTGATGTTGATAGTATTGAAGGTTTATCTCCAAGTATTTCAATTGATCAAAAAACAACAAGTAAGAATCCTCGTTCTACAGTTGGAACAGTTACAGAAATTTATGATTATTTAAGACTTTTATTTTCAAGAATTGGAGTTCCATATTGTCCTAATCACCACATTCCAATTAAGAGTCAATCAGTTGAAGAAATAGTTAATAAAGTTTTAGAATTTCCTGAGGGTACTAAGTTAATTATTTTATCACCTGTTGTTGAAAGTGAAAAAGGAACACATAAAGATATACTTGATAATTTGAGAAAAGAAGGATACATCAGAGTTCGGATAAATGGAGAGATGGTTGATAATACAGAAGAAATTACTTTAGAAAAAAATAAAAAAGATAAGATTGATGTTGTAATTGATAGAATTATTATTAAAGCTGGAATTAGAAGTAGATTGTATGAATCAATTGAGGCTGCAACAAATCTTTCTAAGGGTAAGGTTTTAGTAAATATTCTTGGTGGTGAAGAAATTTTATTTTCAACTACTTATGCTTGTCCTTATTGTAATTATTCCATTAGTGAAGTTGAACCTCGAATCTTTAGTTTTAATGCTCCTTATGGCGCTTGTCCTGAATGTAAAGGACTTGGAGTCAAGTTAAAAATAGATGTTGATTTAGTAATTCCTGATGATAGTTTAAGTTTGAATAATAAATGTATTAAAACTTTAAATGATGATCAAGATTCAATTGAATATAAAAGACTTAAAGCTGTATGTGATTATTATAAAATAGATATGGATAAACCTTTTCGGAAATTAAGTAAGAAAGAACAAGATATTATTCTTTATGGTTCTCCAGATATTCTAACTTTTAATATTACAAGTAGAAGTGGAAATGTTACTAAGAATAAAGATTATTTTGAAGGAGTAATTAATAATCTTGAAAGAAGATATATGGATACATCAAGTGAATGGATTAGAGATTGGCTTGAGCAATATATGATTGAACTTCCATGTGAAGTATGTCATGGAGCTAGATTAAATGATAGTGTTTTGAATATATTAATTCATGATAAAAATATTTATGATGTTACTTGTATGTCAATTAAGGAAGCAATTACTTGGTTTGATAATTTAAAGTTAAGTAATGAAGAAATGAAAATTTCAGAATTGGTTATAAAAGAGATAAAAAATAGATTAAATTTCTTAAAGAATGTTGGACTTGAATATTTGACAATGTCTAGAATGAGTGGAACTTTATCTGGAGGAGAGGCTCAAAGAATTAGATTAGCAACTCAAATTGGTTCTAGATTAACAGGTGTTTTATATGTTTTAGATGAACCTAGTATTGGACTTCATCAGAAGGATAATGAAAAGTTAATTAATTCTCTCCTTGAAATGCGAGATTTGGGAAATACTTTAATTGTTGTTGAACATGATACAGATACGATGCTTGCAAGTGACTATCTAGTTGATATAGGACCTGGAGCAGGAGATGCAGGTGGATATGTAGTTGCAGCAGGAACACCTGATGAGGTAATGAAAAATGATAATAGTATAACTGGTCGTTATTTAAGTGGAAAAGAATGTATTATGGTTCCAGAAAAAAGAAGAAAAGGTAATGGTAAACATATTGAAATTAAAGGAGCTAGTGAAAATAATTTAAAAGATATTGATGTTAAGTTTCCACTTGGAACATTCACTTGTGTTACAGGAGTATCTGGAAGTGGAAAAAGTAGTTTAGTTATGCAAATTCTTGCCAATGCTTGTATGAATCATATTTATAAATCAAAAGTTAAACCAGGTTCTCATAAAAAAATACTAGGTCTTAATAATTTAGATAAAGTAGTTATAATCACTCAAAATCCAATTGGTAGAACCCCAAGAAGTAATCCAGCAACTTATACTGGAGTATTTGATGATATTAGAGATTTATTCACGAATACTAAGGAAGCAAAAATGCTTGGATATGGCAAGAATAGATTTTCATTTAATGTTAAAGGTGGAAGATGTGAAGCTTGTAGAGGCGATGGGGTAAAGAAGATTGAAATGCACTTTTTACCTGATGTATATATACCTTGTGAAGTATGTCATGGTAGTCGTTACAATAGTGAAACTTTATCAATTAAGTATAAAGATAAGAATATTGCTGAAGTTTTAGATATGCGAGTAACAGAAGCTTTAAAGTTTTTTGAGAATTTTCCAAAGATTAAAAACAAACTTCAAGTTATGGAAGATGTTGGACTTGGTTATGTTAAATTAGGTCAAAGTGCAACAACCTTATCTGGAGGGGAAGCAGGAAGAGTTAAGCTTTCTAAAGAACTTCAAAAGAAAGCTACAGGAAAGACCTTATTCATTTTAGATGAACCAACCACTGGTCTTCATAGTGCTGATATTAAAAGACTTTTAGCAATTCTTAATAGGATTGTTGATAATGGAGATACGGTTTTAGTTATTGAACATAATCTTGACGTTATTAAATCAGCTGACTATATAATTGATTTAGGACCTGATGGAGGAGATGGTGGTGGAATGATAGTTGCCAAAGGTACTCCAGAAGAGGTTTCTAAAGTTAAAGAAAGTTATACTGGTGAATTTTTAAAAAAGATTTTAAATTAGTAACACAGGTTGCTAATTTTTTTATCCACATTTTTGTGGATAAAAATTAATGTTTGTAAAATCCTAATAATTGTTATATACTATTGGTAGGTGAGATTATGAATAGAGTGGCCATTGACTTGGGGTTTGTTCAAATATATTGGTATTCAATCACCATATTATGTGGGGTTATTTTAGGCGGAACTATTTCCTATTTAGAATTAAAACGTTTAAAAAAAGATACCAAATTTTTTCTTGATATGCTTTTTTATGTTATTCTGTTTGGATTTATAGGAGCAAGACTTTATTATGTTCTTTTTAATCTGGATTATTATTTAGCAAATCCAAGTGAGATAATTGCTGTTTGGAATGGAGGACTTGCAATACATGGTGGAATAATAGGAGGAGTTTTAACTATTATTGTTTATAGCCGTATTCATAAGAAAAAGATATTGGATGTTGTTAGTTATATAGATGCATCAACCTTAGGCCTTATTTTGGGTCAAATAATTGGTAGATGGGGGAATTTCTTTAATGGAGAAGCTCATGGAGGGGCTACAACTAAAGCTTTTTTAGAAAGTATTCATATACCAGATTTTATAATTCAGGGAATGACAATTGAAGGAATTGTATATCATCCAACTTTTCTTTATGAATCCTTATTAAATTTAATAGGTTTAATTATTTTATTAATTGTTAGAAAATTTAAAAAACTTAAAGTTGGTATGTTACTTTCTATTTATTTAATGTGGTATGCTGTTGTTAGATTCTTTATTGAAAGTATGAGAACAGATAGTTTAATGTTTGGAAATCTAAAGATGGCTCAGATAATCTCTATTGTTTTCTTTATAGTAGGATTAATTGGTTTTATTATAAGTTTAGTTAAAAGTGTTAATTACAATAAGGAGAGTGATAAAAATGTATGATTGTATAATTGTTGGAGGAGGTATAGCTGGTATAACAGCAGCTATTTATTTAAAAAATGCTAATAAGAAAGTTTTGTTAATTGAAAAAGGAACAATGGGTGGAATTTTAAATAATATTAGTAAGATTAAAAACTATCCAGGTTTTACTGAAATAACAGGACCAGATTTAGCCTTAAATTTATATGATCAAGTTAAAAATAATAGTATTGAATATATATTAGATACTGTAATTGGTATAGAATCTGGAACTTCAAATAAAGTTAAATTAAAAAATAAAGAATTAGAATGTAAATATTTAATTTTAGCAACAGGAAAAGAGGCTAGAAAATTAGGTCTTCCTAATGAAGATAAATTATTAGGTAAGGGAGTTAGTTATTGTGCTCTTTGCGATGGGCATTTCTTTAAAGATAAAGATGTATGTGTTCTTGGAGCTGGAGATTCAGCAGTAGTTGAAGCTTTATATTTATCTAATATTTGTCATCATGTTACGGTTTTAAGCAAATATCCAAAATTTAAATGTCAAGAAGGAGTATTAAATGAATTATTAAAGAAAGATAATGTTACAATTCTTTATAATAGTTTAACTTCTAGTTTAAATGAAGAAAACGGAAAATTAGTATCAATTAATTATAATCAAAATGGAGAAGAAAAAAATATTAAAACTAGTGCTGTATTTGTTTATATAGGTAGTACTCCTAATATTTTAAGTGGAATAGATTTAGAATTAGATGGTAAGTATTTAAAAGTTGATAATCAAATGCAAACAAGTCTTGATAGTATTTATGCTGTTGGAGATATTATAAGTAAAGATTTATATCAATTAGTAGGAGCAGCTAATGATGGAATGATAGCAGCAACTTCAATTATAAAAAGATTAAATAAGGAGTAAGCTATGTCTTTCACTACAAGAGTTAAAAATGAAATAAGTAATGATTATAGTAATAAAAATGCTAATCTAGCTGAATTATCAGCAATTATTAGAAATTCTTATCATAAAGAAGAAGGTTTAGATTTAGTAACTGAAAATTCAACAGTTTGTAAGCATTTGTATAATTTATTTAAAGAAATGTACAATATAAATATAAAAATGGAAATAAAAAAAAGTAAGACCAATAAAAATCGAATTTATAATATACTAATTAAAGATAAATTAGAAATTATATTAAAAGATTTAGGGGTTTTAGATGAAGAGAATAAATATAAAGATATACCAAGTGCTTATCTAATATCATCTGAAGATGAAAAAAGGGCTTATTTGAAAGGATGTTTTTTAGTAAGTGGAAGTGTAAATGATCCTAAAACTTCAATGTATCATTTAGAATTTACAGTAGATTATTTAAAAGAAGCTAAATTTTTATCTAATTTATTAAATGAATTTTATTTAAATAGTAAAGTAATAGCTAGAGATAAAGGTTATATGGTTTATATTAAAGAAGCCGAAAAGATTGGAGATTTTCTAAGAATTATTGGAGCAAGTGCGGCTGTTATGTATTATGAGGATATTAGAATATATCGTGATCATAAAAATATGACAAATCGTCTTAATAACTGTGAGCAAGCTAATATTGAAAAAAGTATTTTAACATCAAATAGACAAATTGAAGATATTAATTTGATAAAAGAAAAGTTGGGACTTGAAGCTTTAGACGAAAAATTATCAGAAGCTTCTGATTATCGTGTTAAGTATCCTGAATCATCTTTAGAAGAATTAAGTGAAATAATGTCTCTTGAAACTGGTAAAAGTATTACAAAATCAGGTCTTAATCATAGATTTAGAAAAATAAGAGAAATAGCAAATAGAATAAGAGAAAATGAAAATAATTCTTGAATAATAATTTTAACTAGAGTATAATAATATTATATTAATAAGGAGGTTAATATGTGGGGATAAAATTAGATAAGTAAAAAATAGGAAGGAGAAAAATATGAATTGGGTATATATTATTTTAGGAATAGTTGTATTATTATTAATTTATGTATTTGTAACTTATAATAGTTTAATTAAAGTAAGAAACAAAGTGGAAGAAGCTTTTTCAACAATGGATGTTTATTTAAAGAAAAGATGGGATTTGATTCCAAATATAGTTGAAACTGTAAAAGGTTATGCTAAGCATGAAAAGGATACTTTAAATGAGATAGTAGAACTTCGAAATGGAGTTTATGAAAAGATGAATACAAGTGATAAAGTAGAAGTTAATAACAAATTATCTCAAAATATTACAAAGTTAATGGCTATAGCAGAAGCATATCCAGATTTAAAAGCTAGTGAAAACTTTAAAGATTTAAGTGGACAGCTTGCCAAAGTTGAAGAAGATATTGCAAATGCTAGAAAGTATTATAATGGAGCAGTTAGAATTATGAATGATAAAGTACAAATGTTTCCTAGTAATTTAATAGCTTCAATGTTAGGATTTAAAAAACAACCAATGTTTGAAGTAACTGAAGCTGAAAGAGAAAATGTTAAAGTTGAATTTTAAGAAAAGGAGGGACTATGATAAAAATATTTAAAAAGTCTCTTGTTTTCTTTTGTTTAGTATTTTTATTATCTTGTTTAAATGTTAAGGCTTATGCTAATTATACAATTGATAAATTTGATATTGATATTAAAGTGAATGAAAATAATACTTATGAAATTAAAGAAATAATTGATGTTAATTTTAAAGCTTCTGTTAAAGAATTTAATATAACAATACCTCGTAGTAATTATATAGATAATAAAATTAAAAGTAAAGTTAAAATAACTAATTTAAAAGTAAATGATACATATGAATTGATAAATAATAAAGATAATTATCAAATAAAACTAGGTGAAGCTATAGAAGGAAAGAAACAATATATAATTAGTTATACTTATGAGGTTTCTTATAATAATAGTATATATAATAAATTTGAAGGATTTTATTATAATTTAGTTGGGCAAGATTGGGATGCTTTAATATATAACGTTGATTTTAAAGTTAGTTTACCAAATAATTATAGTGATTATAATGTTTCCTTTAAAAGTAAAGAAATAGTTCAATCGGATGAAGATAAATTTAAATATGAAATAAAAGATAATGT
Organism: uncultured Bacilli bacterium; assembly: GCA_947629135.1. Taxonomy (GTDB): domain Bacteria; phylum Bacillota_I; class Bacilli_A; order RF39; family UBA660; genus RUG591. The sequence continues at coordinate 13,920 of CANRCN010000003.1, forward strand.
TATAACAGGTACTTCTACTAAGATATTTGCAGGAGATTTAATTTTAATAATTTCTTTACCAGTAAAACTTGCTTCTAATGATTTAACTAAATTATGTATGTTAGTATTTTTTATTCCAATTATTTGTTTAGGAATTGCAATATTAATATGGTATAAAAAAGGAAAAGATGAAATAATAGAAACAGTTGAATTTTATCCACCAAAAGAAATTAATAGTTTAGAAATGGGATTTTTAAATGATGGATTGGTTGATGAAAAAAATGTTTTATCACTTTTAATTTATTTAGCAAATAAGGGTTATTTAAAGATAAAAGAAGAGAATGATGACTATAAATTTATAAAATTGAAGGAATATGATGGTAACAAAAAAGAAGAAAAAATGTTTTTAGATGCTTTATTTGAAAAATCTCATAAGAATGAAGAAGAATTCGTTTATAAAAGTGAATTAGATACAGATTTTTCTTATAGAATAAAAGAGATAATAAATAGTATGCATAGTAGAGCTAATTATAGAAAAATATATGAAAGAACAACATTTTGGCATTTCATAACAGTACTACTTTATATAATTTCGATTATAGCAACAGTTTTTCCTTTAATGAATATAATAGAATTTACTATTTTTGGATTTGATGAAATAAAATATATGGAAAATATTTTATTTATTATAATTGGTATTGCTATTGGTACTAGAATAATATGTATAGAAAATTTACTTCCTAAAGTAAGAAATATTTTTCTAATAATTGGGATAGGAATTTTTATGATTATATTTTTCAATTTATATGAAATTTTGTTATATAATTCTTTTGTTATAATAGTATTTATAGTTGGTTTAATATCATCTATAGGAATAATCATTTGTTATTCATATCTTGATAAAAGAACAGAAGAGGCTTCTAAAATGGTAGGTAGAATCAGAGGATTCAAACGATTTTTAGAGACTGTAGAAAGAGATAGATTAGAAAGTTTATTAAACGATGATCCTGATTATTTTTTTAAGATATTACCTTATGCTTATGTACTTGAATTATCTGATAAATGGATTAAAGACTTTGAAGACATTGTACTTCCTGAGTCTCCTCAATCTAAAGAGTTTGATATTTATGAAATTTTATTAGATGATTGTATGCCTAGTTTAATTTCACTTGTTGCAATTGCAGGAATATCACTTTTTAATATAATTAAAAAGTGATTATAAAGGAGGGGTAAATGAATTTATTTAAAAAAATAGTATTTGTATTTGTCTTGCTATTTTTTATATCTACTTACAATGTTAAAGCTCTTACAGGCTATACAATTGATAAGTTTGATATTGATATTAAAGTAAATAAAGATAATACTTTTGATATTAAAGAGACTATTACGGCTAATTTTAGTGTTCCAAAACATGGTATATTTTTAACAATTCCTTTAAGGAATGAAGTAAAAAGGGAAGATCGAACTAGTTATAAAAATAAAGCTATTATTACTAAGGTAAAAGTAAATGAAAAGTTTACTACTAGTAGAGAAAATGGAAATTATAAAATAAAAATAGGTTCTGATAACAAAACTTTAACTGGTTTAAAAGAATATATAATTAGTTATCATTATAATATAGGTAATGATAAAACAAATAAGTTTGATGAACTTTATTATAATTTAATTGGAATTGATTGGGATACTGATATTTCTAATATAACTTTTAAAATTAGTATGCCAAAAGAATTTGATGAATCTAAATTAGGATTTTCAGCAGGGAGATATGGTGAAAGTGGAACGTCAGATATTACCTATCAAGTAGATGGAAACGTTATAACTGGAACATTTAATAGGATTTTATATCAAGGAGAAACAATAACAGTAAGACTCGAATTACCTGATGGATACTTTGAAAAACAAAAAGTTAATATAATTGATTATTTGATTTATTTAATTCCAATTATCTTTCTTGTAGTATCTATTCTTCTTTGGTATTTGTATGGTAGAGATGATCAAGTTATTGAAACAGTTGAATTTTATCCTCCAAAAGGAAAAAATAGTTTGGAAGTAGGCTTTTTATATAAAGGAAAAGCTATTCAAGAAGATGTTACATCTTTATTAATCTATCTTGCTAACAAAGGATATGTTAAGATTGAAGAAGAAGGTAAGAAAGGTTTTAAAATTATTAAAATAAAAGAATATGATGGTAAAAATGAAGAAGAAAAAGAATTTTTAGAGGGTTTATTTAAAAAATCTAGTAAAACTAAAGATGGTATAGAGTTTGTAACTGATGATGATTTATATGATAGTTTTTATGTAACTATGAATAAAATTTTAAAAAGTATTAATTCTAAGGAAAATAAAAATAGTATATTTGAAAAATCTGCATCAAATAAATCTTTTATAATTATTTTAATGATAATTGCAACCTTTTGTATAATTACTATTCCTCCTTTTATAAAGTATGAAGAAATAGATATTATAATGTTTGCTCTTTTATTTCCTGGAATAGGATTTACTATAATGCTTCAATCTTTTATTTGGGATAACTCACTTTATATAAATGGACAAGCTATTAATTCTAAAATTGCAGCAAGAATATTCGGAGTTATCTTTGGCTTACTATTTGGAGGTTTTCCTTTTATAGTTATGGTTTTACCAGTACTATCTCAAGAATTAATTTATTTAATTATGTATATAGTTGGTATTATATGTGTATTTGGAATGTTAATTTCTTTAAAATATTTGCCAAGAAGAACACCTTATGGAAATGAAGTATTGGGAAAACTTAAAGGTTTTAAAACTTTCTTAGAAACAGCTGAAAAAGAAAGATTAGAAGCTATGGTAAAAGATAATCCAACGTATTTCTATGATATTTTACCATTTACATATGTTCTTGGGGTATCTAAGACTTGGATTAAGAAATTTGAAGCAATTAATATAGAAGCTCCTACTTGGTATTATGGATCAGATACTTTTGATATAATTATGTTTAATAGATTTATGAATAATACAATGAAAGTTGCATCTAAAAGTATGACATCTAGTCCTAGTAGTTCTTCAGGTGGATTTTCTGGTGGAGGCTTCTCAGGAGGTGGATTTTCTGGTGGAGGCTCTGGCGGTGGAGGCGGAGGCTCTTGGTAATAAAATAAATAAAAATAGGGAAAGTAATTTGTTACTTTTCCTATTTTGTTTTCTTTTTATTTAAATCAAGTCCTATTAATTCTAATTTAATTACTACTTGTTTAATATCATTATCAGATAATCCAATACTTTTTAGAAATGGACGATTCTTAATCCAAAGATCTTCAATTTTTAAAATATTATTTTCTTGAAATAAACTATTTAATTTTGAATTTAATTTTAAATAACTAATATCTTCATCTAAATATTTATTACGCATGATCCATTCCCTCACATAATCTATTAATTACATACTCTTCAGTTTCATTTATACTCATTTCAAGAACAACAGAAAACTCAGGTATAATATATTTTTCAGCCATTTCCATATAGTTTTTATCTTTATCACTTATTTTTCTTTTGTTATCAAGTCTTTTCTTATTTCTTAAATAAGTAGTTTTTATAACTTTAATTAAATCTTCATAAGAACCACTAGCAATTAATTTTTTATATTCATTTTCAAGTAATTTATCATCATCTGTTAGTATTTCAATATTTTGCATATTATCAAGAATATTATTAACTTCATTTAAACTAAGTAAATTTCTAATTGCTTCATTTGTAATAGGAACACTTAATTTTAAAGATTCATCATTTATAGGAACTAAGATATAGTAATCAGTATCATTCATATATTTTTCTTTAATATCAAATATTTTACAAACATCCTTTAAATAAATAACATAATCACCTATTTTATACATTATAAACCTCCTTGTAGAACCAACAACTAATAATGTACGTAGTCCTTTTTTTTCACATATATTATAACACTTTTTAATGAAAAATGTAAGAAAAATTTGCAATTTTTATGTATTTATGATATAATTAGAAACCAAAGAAGGGGTAGGTATGTTTGATACTTTTTATATTGATTTAGATATTTTAAATAATGAAACAAGAAGGATATTTGATTATCATGATTTAGAAGAATTTATTATTAATAAAGAAATTTTAGTTTATATTATTAATAACAAAGATATGTTATTAAAATTAATGGATATTATGTTAGATAAGACTAAATATTCTATTAAATTAGAAATAAAAAATAGAGAATCAAGTATTACTATTAGTAAGATGAGTTTGTTTCAAGAATTAATGAAAATAATTGAAGAAGATAATATTAAAATAGATAGAGAAGTATCTATAAAATTAAGTAATGTTTTTAGAAATACTAATTATAATGTTTCTGATATTAAACATGAAGTAATAATTGATAATGTTAAAGAAATCTATCCTGTTAATTTATTCTTTGAATTTTTATACTTAGATAAATTAAACTATAAATTAATAAGTAATATTAATATATTTAGGGGTTATGAACTTAGTCATTTTGTATATGCTTTAATGGATTATTTAAAAAAGAATCATATTTTAGATTTATATGATTTTAATAGTGAAGTAATAGAAAAAATAAAAGATTTAGCAAGTATGCAATTTGTTGATTATGAAGCATTTAATAAATATCAAGATACGGTTGATAATAATTTAAATTCAATAAAAATTAATAAAGAATTAGAAAGTATTTTAGATAAAGAAATGGAAAATGGTAAAGATACTTTTGATAAACTAATGAAAGTTTATTTAAAATTAGGTTCTTTATTTAGTTATGATATTAAGTTCTTTTTAGGAGAATATACTCTTCATAAAAAAATAAAAAATATTTCTAAACTTAATCTTAGAAATAATAAAACTGTTTGTTTTGAAATGTATGGGATTCTTGCTTATTATTTAAAGAAATTAAATATTAATTATAAAGTTTATCCAGAAGATTATAAATATGGTTCTGACCATCCTTATATAGTATTTAGATATAATGAATATTTAATAAAAATAGATTTAGTTAAAAGTACTCTTACATCAGATTTAATTAATATTAAATTAAATGATAATTTAAATGGTATTACTTGTATTAATAAGAATGAACAAACAAGATTATCTTTTAATAATTTTTTAAATAGATATTATAAGAGAAAATTCTTTGATTATGAAGAGGTTATGTTACCTAGAACTAGATTTATATATGATAATCCTATTAATGATAACATTAAAGAATTATTAAGATATATTGATTTAGCTTATGCAAGAGTAAATGATGATTTAGATGTAATGGATAAAATGGGTATATTTTTATCAAGTTTAAAACAATTAAAAAATAAATATTATTTAGATAATATGGATATGCAAGTTGTTAGAGATTATAATAATAAATATGGTATTTCTATGTTAATATCTTTATATGATGGTAATGATTACATGTATGTTTTATATGATTTAGATTATTTACAGATATTTAATAGAAAAGATATGAAAGAAATATTTGAAAATGCTAATATTACTAGATTACAAGAGAAAGATATACCTGGGTTAGATAATAAAAAAATGATTACAAAATGATTACATAATCATTTTCTTTTGTCTAATATTTTATCAATTAAACCATATTCTAAAGCTTCTTTACTATCTAAGAAATAATCTCTTTCTGTATCTTTTGTTATCTCTTTAATACTTTTTCCTGTATTTTGAGATAGTATAGTATTTAGTTTTTCTTTTAATTTTAAAATTCGTTCAGCAACTATTTTTATTTCTGTTGCTTGACCTTGAACTCCTCCTAATGGTTGGTGGATCATCACTTCGGCATTTGGAAGTATGTATCTTTTTCCTTTTTTTCCGCATGAAAGAAGAAAAGCTCCCATTGATGCAGCCATACCTATACAAATAGTTGATACATCACTTTTAATAAAATTCATTGTATCCATGATAGCCATTCCAGCTGTTATAGAACCACCTGGTGAATTAATATATAAACTTATATCATCATGATTAATTGAATCTAAGTAAAGAAGTTCTGAGACAATTATATTTGATAAATTGTCATCAATTTCTCCACTTAATAATATAATTCTATCTTTTAATAATCTTGAAAAAATATCATAACTTCTTTCTCCATTTGCTTCTTTATCTACTATAACTGGTACTAAACTCATTTTATCACCTATAATTAAGATATGTTATAAGTTAAAAAATATACTAATATTTTATTTTTCTTTAGATGTAAAAGTATGTAAATAATATTGATTAATAATATTTTAAATAATATAATATTGGACTAGGAAGTGATATTAGTATGTTAACAGTTCAAAGAACTTATTATAAGAATTTTAATGTAGAAGAAAAAGAAGAATTAAAAAATTTATTAAAAAGATATGGTGATACTCTTAATAAACCAACTTTAGAATATTTAAATGCTTTAATAGAGTTGGAGTTTTCAGTAATTAAAGATAATATTAGCAGTTCTAAGAAAGAAAATTTAATAGAATTAGAACTTTATAGAAGAATAGCAATTTATAATATTTATAATAGAGTGTTAAATTTATTGAAATCACATGAAGGACTTGATATACATAGTAATAGTGGTGGATATGAAGGAATTTATGTAACTAGAAAGTTAGAAGATGATAGTACTTTAGAAGTTTTTAATTTTGATTATGATATAAATAGAAGTAGAGTAGGTAAAATTGATTTTTATGAAACTAGAGAAAAGACTTTAGATGAAAGAATGGCTGAAATAAATTATGCTAAAGGTGCTATAGAAAGAATAAGTAATGAAAAAAGTAATAATACTAATGATTTAGAAGCAATTGAATTAGACCGTAAGAGAAGAATAGAACATTATGAGAATATGTTAAAAGAGTTAGAAAGAGAAAGAACATTAAGTGATATAGATAAGAAAAAAATAGAGTTTAGTAGATATTATTTAGAATTATTATTAGATGAATTTGGATTAACTAGAGAAGATTTAACAGATAATAAATTACTTGTTAAAAGGATGCCTAGATTAACTATTAAAAACAATATTGAATGTTTATAGAACAATTTAGTTGTTCTTTTTTATATATTAGGAAAGTGTGTTTCAAAATTCATATAAAAAAGTCTATAGTTTAATTAAATATCAAAAAAATAAAATATATAATAATGTGTTAAGAAAGTGAGGATACAAAGTATCCTAAGAAGTAGAAAAGGGAAGCTGTGAGGCTTCCAAGTGATTTTGGTATTTATTCTAAAATTGCTTTTGTTCATTAAATTCCCTTTACTTATTTTAGGTTACATGATATACTATTAGTATGGTTGGAGGATAATATGTTAGAAAGTATAAAAGTATGGGTTGAGGATAAAGAAACAATTGTTAAGAAAGGAATTACTTTGCTAGAACTTAGTAAAATGTATGATGAGTTATTTTTACATAAAATAATTTTGGCTAAAGTAGATGGAGAATATCATGAATTAAATGATGTTATTACAAAGCCATGTCATATTGAATTTTATGATTTATCTTCTAGTTATGCAAACCGTGTTTATTTAAATGGTTTAGTTTTCCTTGTAAATTATTGCTTTCAGGATTTATTTAAGAAAAAAGGATATTTATTAACAAGACATTCAGCTGATAAAGGATTATATATTGAAGCTACTTGTAATTTAACAAGGGAAATGGTATATGATTTAGAGAATAAGATGAATGAAGTTGTAAGAGATAATTTAAAGATTCATAAAGTAACTATTTTAAGAGAAGATGCTATTTCATATTTTGATGAAATAGGTGATACTAAAAAATCTGGATTATTAAAATATATGACTAATACTTATGTTAATTTATATAGAATGGGTAATAGTTATAATTATATGTTTAGTTTAATGCCATGTGAGACATCTTGTTTAAATGAATTTAAATTAACTTATTTAAATGAGGATGGATTTATACTAAGATTTCCAACTATTTATAGTGCAGGAGAGATTCCAAGATATAAACATCATGCTAAGTTATTTGAAGTATTTAGAGATTCTAAAGACATGTGCAAACTTATGAATCTTGAAACATCGGTTGATTTAAATAATATAATTACAACTGGTAAAATTGGCGATTTAATTAAAGTTACAGAGACTTTATATAGTAATAGACTTTTAAATATTGCTAAGAAAATAGCTAGTGATAAGAAAGTTAAAGTTGTTCTTATTGCTGGACCATCTTCAAGTGGAAAGACAACTACTACTAAAAAATTATCAATGTATTTAAGAAGTTTTGGATTAAATCCTGCTGTTATTTCAATGGATGATTTCTTTGTTGAGAGAGTTGATACTCCAAAGAAAGCTAATGGAGAATATGATTTTGAATGTTTAGAAGCAGTTGATAGTAAGTTATTTAATAGTACACTTGATAAATTATTAAAAGGCGAGAAAGTAATTTTACCAGTATTTAATTTTGTAACTGGTAAAAAAGAATTTGATAAGGCTAATACAATGAAGTTAGAAAAGAATGATATTCTATTAATAGAAGGAATTCATTGCTTAAATCCAACTATACTATCAAATATTGATTCAAGTCGTAAAATGAAGATTTATTTATCAGCTTTAATGGAGATTAATATTGACAAGGATAATAGAATTCCAACAACTGATAATAGATTAATTAGAAGAATTATTAGAGATTATTATACAAGAAATTATACTCCAGAGGAGACTCTAGAATTATGGAGTAGTGTAAGAGACGGAGAAGAGAGACATATTTTTCCATATCAAGATGAAGCAGATGTTACTTTAAATACAGGTCTTGTTTATGAATTCCCAGTTTTAAAAGTTTATGCTCTTCCACTTCTTTATACTGTTAAAGCTGATAGTCCATATTATGAAGATGCAAAAAGACTTATTAGATTATTGGATATTTTCTTACCAGTTCCAAGTGAAGAAGTTCCAAATGATTCTATTTTAAGAGAGTTTATTAGACATAGTTATTTTGATTAAAATCAAAATATTGGATAAATTAATAAGGAGAGGAGAAAAAATGAAAGTAGCTATTAATGGGTTTGGTCGAATAGGAAGATTAGTTTATAGAATTATGAATGAGGAGTATCCAAATTTGGAAGTTGTTGCAATTAATGATTTAACAGATGCTGAACAACTTGCATATTTGCTAAAGTATGATACCAATCATCGTAATTATAGAATCGATGATATTAAATATGATGATGAAAATATTATAGTAGGAGATAAGAAAATCAAAGTTCTAGCTGAAAAAGATCCTGTTTTACTTCCATGGAAGGAATTAGGAGTTGATTTAGTTTTTGAATGTACTGGTCATTTTACAAGTTATGACAAAGCTCTTGCTCATATTAATGCTGGTGCTAAGCACGTAATTGTTTCAGCTCCATGTAAAGGTGATGTTAAGACAGTAGTTTATAATGTTAATAATGAAATTTTAACAGGTGATGAAGATGTTATATCAGCTGCTAGTTGTACGACAAATTGTCTTGCTCCAGTGTTAAATATAATTGAAAAGGAGTATGGAATTGAATCTGGTTATATGACAACAGTTCATGCCTATACTAATGATCAAGTAACACTTGATGTTGCACATAAAAAAGGAATTAAGGCAAGACGTGGTAGAGCTTGTGCTGCTAATATAGTTCCAACATCAACTGGTGCTGCATCTGCTATAGGAGCAGTTATTCCAAGTTTAAAAGGAAAGATGAAAGGAATTGCTATGCGAGTTCCTGTTCCAACTGGTTCAGTTGTTGATTTGGTATTAAAGTTAAAGAAAAAAGTAAGTATTGATGAATTAAATGATACTTTTGAAAATAATCAAAATGAAACAATTAAATTGACTTATGATCCAATTGTATCAAGTGATGTTATTGGAAGCAGTTATGGAGCTATAGTTGATGGGTTATCAACTGATGTATTAGAAACTGAAGATGGTGATTTAGTTAAAGTAATTGCTTGGTATGATAATGAAATGGGATACTCTTATCAAATGGTAAGAACAGCTAATTATTTTGCTAATAAAGAATAAAAAAATGAAAGGAATGGTAGGTTATGCTAGATGCAATTATATCTTTATTTCGTGACTTTTTAAGTGGAACACGTTATATTATATATGTATTGATATGTTTAACTTTACTATTCGCAATTGTTGGATATATGTTTAAACAAAAGTATGGAAAAGTTGAGTTTAAAATGTCTACAGGTAAACCTGCAGATGATCAAGAAAAAGTTCCAACAGCTTCTCCAAAAGATAAAAAAGTTAAGAAATCTAAAAAGGAAAAAAAGAGTAAAAATGAAACTAAGCAAGTTGCCCCAACACCTCAAGCTACACCAAACGTGGCAGCAGCTCAAAAACCAGCTGTTCAAACTCCACAACCTGTACTTCAATTAGCTAAGGTTCCACTTCAACAATCAGCAACACCAGCAACTTCAAGTCCAAATGTTTCAAAAGCAACTTCAATTCAAGAGCCAACACCAGTTGCTAAACCTCCTGTTCAAGTAGCTCAAAGTCAACCTCAAACTGGAACTTTACAACAACCAACTGCTATACCAGATTTTGGACAGAAAAAAACTGGTAATCCAGTTATAGATGATGATATAACAACAATTATTTAAGAGTTTAAGACTCTTTTTTTTGATTTTTAATTAAATATATTATATAATAAATTTGAAAAGGTGATATTATGTTTAAAATAGAAATACCCAAAATTGAAGATTTAAAAGAAATAGATAGAATAGCTCTTCAAGTTCATGAATGTCATGTAAAATGGAGACCAGATATATTTGTTCATACTGATTATATTTTAGATAAAGAAGAATTACAATATTTAATTGATGAGAATAGAATCTTTGTTTTTAAATTAGATAATTTAATAGTAGGTTATATTTCAGTATTTTATAAAAATAGTATTAAAAATGGATATAGGCATCAAAAAGAAATTATAATTGATGCAATTGGAGTTTTAGAAGAATATCGAAATCAAGGAATTGGTAGAAAGTTATTAGAGTTTATAAAAGAATATGCTATTAAGTATGGTTATACTAATTTAAAGTTAAGTGTTAACGAAGAGAATGAAAATGCTAGACATTTATATGAAACATTAGGATTTAAAGTTAAAAATATTTCTTATTCGATGTCTTTAAATAACAAAAAATAGTTGTTGTAATACAATTATTATAATTAAAACTATAATTTTTACATTAAATTTACAAAATATAGGTGATTTATGAAAAAAGGAAGTATTATTATTTTAATTTGTTTGTTATTAATTATTTCAGGTATTATTAGTCTGTTATATTTTTATAATTATTTACCTCATAAGAAGTATACAAATGATGATTTTGATATAATAACTTATAAAAGTAAGATTGATAAAGATAATGATGGAATAGATGATCAAACTGATATTTTAAATAATGTGAGAAAGTATCTTGATGCAAAACCTAAATATAAAAGCAAATATTATGAAAATGGATATCCTGATGATAATTATGGGGTTTGTACTGATGTTGTTGCCTTTGGGCTTAAAGAGGCAGGCTATGATTTAAGAGAATTAGTTGATTATGATATTAGAAATAATAAGAGTAATTATAATATAGATAAGATAGATAAAAATATTGATTTTCGAAGAGTTAAAAATTTACAAGTTTATTTTAAAAATAATGTGATTAATTTAACAACTGATATAAAAGATATAGAAAACTTTCAAGGTGGGGATATTGTTGTATTTAAAAATCACATAGGAATTATATCTGATAAAAGAAATTATAAAGGAATACCTTTCTTAATTCATCATGCAAATCCTTATCAAAGATATTATGAAGAAGATGTTTTAGAAAGATATGAAATAATTGGACATTATAGAGTTAGTTAGGTGAATTATGATATTGATGGTAAGTGGTAGAACTGATATTGTAGCTTTTTACACAGAATGGTTTATGAATAGATATAGGGAAGGTTATGTTGACGTTAGAAATCCTTTTAATCCTAAGTTAGTTAGCCGTATTAATTTTAATAATGTTGATGCCATCTTGTTTTGTACTAAAAATCCTATTCCAATTTTAAAATATTTAAAAAGAATTGATAAACCAATTATTTTTCATGTTACTTTAACTCCTTATAAAGAAGATATTGAACCCAATGTAAAAGGAAAATCTCAAATAGTTGATGATATTAAAGAATTATCGAGGTTGGTTGGAATAGATAATTTATATGTAAGGTATGATCCAATTTTAATTAATAAGAAATATAATTTAAATTATCACAAAAGAGCATTTGATAAAATGTGCAATCTATTAGATGGTTATGTAAAACATATAATAGTTTCTTTTATAGATGATTATAAAAATGTTAGAAAAAACAAACGTATTTTAGATTATAAAGAATTAGATGAATTTGATTATAAGGAAATAGGAATTAATTTTAGTAATAGTGCTAAGATTCATGGAATGACGGTTCAAACTTGTTTTGAAGAAAGAAATTTAGTTGAATATGGTTTTATTAAGGGTGAATGTTTATCAAGAGAAATGGCTTTTAAATTAACTGGAAAAGTTTTTAAAAAATGGAAAGCCAGAGGTTGTAGTTGCACGGAGATGGTTGATATTGGAGTTTATAATTCTTGTAAACATTTTTGTAAATATTGTTATGCTAATTATGATGAAGTGAAAGTAAAATCTAATTATTCTAAGCATAATCCTAATTCTTCTTTATTAATTGGAGAGTTAGAAAGTGATGATATAATTAAGGAAAGAGTAAAATAGTTTATTGATTAATTTAATTTATAATGATATAGTTATATTGGGAGATTTATGAAAAAAATATTAATAGTAATAATTAGTTTAATTTTAATTATAAGTATTATTTTAGTAATTATTTTTAATAAAAAAGGAGAGTCTATGGAAAAAATTAAGTTAGTTGTTAATAATCAAGAATTTATAATTAAATTAGAAGATAATTCTTCAAGTAGAGCATTTTTAGAAAAATTAAAAAATAATGATATTATAGTAAATGCACATGATTATGGTAATTTTGAAAAAGTAGGAGATTTAGGATTTAGCTTGCCTACTAATGATACTAAAATAACAACTAAACCAGGTGATTTGATATTATATCAAGGAAATCAGATAACTTTATATTATGATACAAATACATGGGAATTTACAAAACTTGGTGAGATAGAAAATATCGATGAAGATTCTTTAAAAAGTGTATTAGGAAATGATGATGTTACTTTATTATTTAAGGTATATAAAGGAGATGAGTAAATGAAATTATATTTATCATCATATAGAATTGGCAATAAAAGTGAAGAGTTAATAAATTGGATAAAAGAACATGGTAATAAAATATTAATTATTCCTAATGCTTTAGATATATATTTAGATTCTAAAAGAAAAAATGATGGTATTTTAGAAAAGTGTCAGGATTTAGAAAATATAGGTTTTAAAGTAGAGATATTAGATTTAAGAAATTATTTTTCTAATAATGATTTATTAAGAGAAAAATTAGAAGAATATAGAGCTTTTTATGTTTTAGGTGGTAATGTTTTTGTTTTAAGACAAGCTATGTTTTTAAGTGGATTTGATAAATATTTAAAAGAAATAAGTGATAAGAAAGATTATTTGTATGCAGGCTTTAGTGCTGGAGTATGTGTGTTAGCTTCTGATTTACATGGTTTTGAATTAGTTGATAATCAATCAGAAGATCCTTATAATTATGGTAAAACAATTTGGACAGGGATAGGTTTAATCGATTATAATATTGTACCTCATTTTGATACCCCTAGCCATCCTGAATCTCCTTTGATGTATAGTTTAGTTAGTTATTTAGAAAAAGAAAATAAAAAGTATAAAACTTTAAGGGATGGAGAAGTAATTATTTCAGATATTACTTATGATAAAATAATTTAGAGGTGTTATGAAAAAATATTATTTATATGAAATGAAGGGAATGTTTTTACAAGTATTTTCAATTATAATTTTTATTTTTATGGGATTGTTAACATATTTTTTATGTAATGATTTTAAGATAACTTATAATGATTTTATTATTATTTTTCTTTTGATGTTACCTTATTTAATATTACATGAGATATTACATAGTATTTCTTATGTAGTAAATGGAGCAAAGTTCAAAAATATTACTTATGGAGTTCATATTGAAAAAGGAATACTTTGTTGCTTATGTAAGCAAAATATTAGTAAACGAAATATTTTAATTTCTTTAATAACCCCTTTTGTAGTAATTGGAGTTATAACTTATATAATTGGAATAATTTTAAATAATTCTATATTAATTTCTTTATCTATTATAAATATATCAGGTTGTTCTGGAGATTTAGTCATGTTTTTTGATTTTTTAAGACTTAAAGATTTTCAATATTCAGAGTATGATAATCCTATGGCTTTTGGTATTTATACTAAGAATGATTTAAGTAAAAAAGAAATGTTTGGATTGAAAAATCTTGGAAGTTGTATGAAGTTAGAAATAAAAGATTTAAAGAAAATTAAAGTTAGTAAATTAAGTATTGTTTTTTTAATTATTTATTATTTAACAGGTATTATGAATTTATTATTAATTAAATAACTCTACACTTCGTTTGGTAAATAATTTTAATTTTAGATTATAATTATTCTACGAAAGGAGAAAGTTTATGGAACAAGATAAGATAGGTAGGTTTATTCAAAGTTTGAGAAAAGAAAAGAATTTAACTCAACAAGAACTTGCTGATATAATTGGAGTAACGGATAGAGCTATTTCTAAATGGGAAAATGGAAGAGGATTACCTGATTATTCTTTACTTAGACCTTTAAGTGATGCTTTAGGAATAAGTATAAATGAATTATTAAATGGAGAAAGAATAAAGAAAGAAGAGAAAGAAAAAAGGTATGAAGATACAATTATTAATACAATTCGTTATAGTAAAAAGAAAATTAAAAATACTAAGTTGATTTTTGGAGTTATATTGAGTTTAATAATTATTTTTCTTATAACTTTAATAACTTTATTTGGAATAGATATAACTAGAATGAGAAATAATAAACCTGTTTTTTTTAGTACATGGGGATTTAAATATGCACCACCTATAAATATAGATGATATTAATATTGAAAAAGCAATTGAAGAATATTTAATAGAAAAAGATGAAAAAAATAATCATTATAATAATGAGAAATCTTTTGTTGCAATGAGAACCTATTTAATAAAAGAAGATTTAAAAGATAAATATTATGTTTATTCATGGATATTACAGGAAAAATATTATCAAGATGGCGAAAAAATAATTAAAGATACAGGCTCATCTATTCCTTATAAGTTTGAATTAATAAAAATAGATAATGAGTTTTTGGTAAATGATTATACAATTCCAAGAGATGGTAGTTATTATACTAGAGATATGAAATCTATATTTCCAAGTAGTGTCTTAAAAGATATGAATAACATTCATACTGATGGAACAATTGAAAGATTAGCTTCTAAGATAAATGATGAAGTAAAATTATATTTTCATGAATAATTATTTGGATATTATTGACTTCAAATTAAAAAAAAGTTATACTGAAATAAAGGAGAAGATATAAAATGAATTTGGATTGTTATAATGATATTATAAAGCAAAACTTTGAGATAACAAGTTATAATCAATTTAATTATAATGAATACTTTACAAAAACATTTATATATAATTTTTTAAAGAAAAAGTTTCCTAATATGAGAAGAGTTTTAGAACCAAGATCTCCAAGAAGTTATGAAAATGATGGAAAAATTTATTCTGTAAAAAATGTTGCTAGAGGAAGAGTTGTAATTGAAACTAATGATGGACAATATGTAAGTAAACTTATATTTAGTCCTGAAAATCCTTATTCACCAATTAGTTATACTATTAATGAAAAAGGACTTATTGTTGAAAAACATGATTATTATGGTGTTGAGAGATGCACAATTGAATATTATGATCGAGCAGCAACAGATTTTATTTTAAATGGTGTAGATGCAAATATGTTTTTAGAAGGAATTGTTGAAGGAAAAATTAGCCTTGAAAGAATTTTAAATGATGAGAGTCTTAATCCAGATGCAAAAATGAGAATAAAAAGAGTTGCTGGAGATAAGTTTGCTTTGGTGGATACAGAAAATAATGCTATATCTGAATGTGATTCACCTTATTTACCTGGTTCAGAAATAGAAGAATGTGTTGATAGTATGGTAGAACATAGTAAAATAAGATAAAAATAAGTTAACAAGTATTTTAATGCTTGTTTTTTTGTTTTAATTTTATATTAAAAATAGCAAAAAAATTAATAATTTTTTTTAGAAAATAAAAGTGATTATAGTAATAAATATTTTTTTAAATAAAAAAATAATAAAAAAGTGTCAAGTACAGCAAAGATACAAATTATATTATAAATAAAAGAAATACAAATAATGACTATTGATTTATTAAGAAAAATAATGAAATTTAAGATACAAAAAATGTGGTGAAATTTTCAAAAAAAAATTAATTTGTAAAAATTTTTAAAATGTTGCAATTGCAACAATACTAAGTTCTAGAATTTGTTATAATGGATTTATCGTAAGAGGTAGGAGGAAGTAATATGAAAATAATTAAACGTGATGGTAAATTCGTCGATTTCGAACCTGAAAAAATCGTAAATGCCATAGAAAAAGCTAATGCAGAAGTTGATGAGGAAGAGAGAGTATCCGATATTCAAATTAGAAATATCGTTAAATATATTGAAAAATTAGGAAAAAAGAGAATATTAGTTGAAGATATTCAAGATATAATAGAAAAAAGAATCATGGCTCTTGGTAAATATGAACTTGCTAAGAAATATATTACTTATAGATATACAAGAGAACTAGTAAGAAAGAGTAATACAACTGATAGAACTATCAAAGAGTTAATTGATGGTGAATCTGAATACTGGAATACTGAGAATTCAAATAAGAATGCTAAGATTGTTACAGTTCAAAGAGATTATCTTGCTGGTATTACAAGTTCTGATATTACTAGAAGATTCTTATTACCAGAAGATATAGTAACAGCTCATGATTCTGGAATTATTCATTTTCACGATGCTGATTATTTTGCTCAAAATGCTCTTCATAATTGTGATCTTATTAATCTTGAAGATATGCTTCAAAACGGAACTAATATAAATGGAGTAATGATTGAAAAACCTCATAGATTTTTAACAGCTATGACAATTGCAACTCAATTAATTACAGCTGTTTCATCTAGTCAATATGGAGGATGTACAATTTCTCTTACTCACTTAGCTCCTTTTGTAAGAGATAGTTATAATACATATTTAGAAAAGTATAAAAAACGTAAATTTAAAAAAGAAGATTGTGAAAAGTATGCTAAAGATGATTTAAGAAAAGAAATAATTGATGGAGTGCAAACATTCCAATATCAAATTAATTCAATGACAACAACAAATGGACAAGCACCTTTCTTAAGTGTTAATATGTATCTTGGAGAAACTGAAGAATATAAAGAAGAACTTGCTATGATTATAGAAGAAGTATTAAAACAAAGAATTCAAGGTATGAAGAATGAAAAAGGTGTTTATATTACACCTGCTTTTCCTAAACTTTTATATGTTTTAGAAGAAGATAACATTCATAAAAATAGTAAGTATTATTATTTAACAGAACTTGCTGCTAAATGTACTGCTAAGAGAATGGTTCCTGATTATATATCAGAAAAAGTAATGAAAGAATTAAAGAAAAATGAATATGGAGAAGGAGAATGCTATCCTTGTATGGGATGTAGGAGTTTCTTAACACCAGATAGATCTATTTCTTTAGGAAATATTGCTAAAGCTAAAAATTATGTAGAAGGAAAAGGTAAATATTATGGTAGATTTAATCAAGGTGTTGTAACTATAAATCTTCCTGATGTTGCATTATCTTCTGAAAAAGATATGGATAGATTCTATGAAATATTAGATGAAAGACTAGAACTTTGTCATAGAGCTTTAAAGATTAGACATGAAAGATTAAGCCATGCTTTAAGTGATGTTGCTCCTATTTTATGGCAACATGGAGCTTTAGCAAGACTTGAGAAGGGTGAATCAATTCATGAACTTTTACATCATGGTTATTCAACTATTTCTCTTGGATATGCTGGTTTATATGAATGTGTTAAATATATGACAGGACATTCTCATACAGATGGTGGTAAAGGACACGACTTTGCAATTGATGTAATGGAAAGATTAAATGCAGCTTGTAAAAAGTGGAAAGAAGAAGAGGATATTGATTATTCAGTATATGGTACTCCAATTGAATCAACAACTTATAAGTTTGCTAAAAAATTAAAAGAGAGATTTGGTGTAATCAATGGTATTACCGATAGAGATTATATTACTAATTCTTATCATGTTCCTGTATTTGAAGAGATTGATGCTTTTGAAAAATTAAGACTTGAAAGTGAATTCCAAAAGTTATCACCAGGTGGAGCCATTTCTTATGTTGAAACTCCTAATTTACAAAATAATATTCCAGCTGTTCTTGAAATAATTAACTTTATATATGATAACATTATGTATGCTGAACTTAATACAAAGAGTGATTATTGCCAAGCTTGTGGATATGATGGAGAAATTTTACTTGATGATAATTTAGAATGGTATTGTCCAAACTGTGGTAATCGTGATCATGATACATTAAATGTTGCAAGAAGAACTTGTGGTTATATTGGAACTAATTTCTGGAATAAAGGTAGAACTCAAGAAATTAAAGAAAGAGTTTTACACGTAGATAATAAAGTTGATGAATAGGATTTAGATATGCATTATAATTTAATCAGAAAAATGGACATTGCAGATGGTCCAGGGGTTAGGGTTTCAGTTTTCATGCAAGGTTGTGAATTTCATTGTAAGAATTGTTTTAATAAAGAAACATGGAGTTTTGATAAAGGTAAAGAATTTACTGATGATGTTATTGCAAGAGTTTTAGAACTTGCAGCACCAGAATACATTCAAGGTTTATCTATTCTTGGAGGAGAACCACTTCATCCAAAAAATATAGAAGGAACAATTAAATTAGCTCGTGCCTTTAGAGAAAAATATCCAAGCAAAGATATTTGGATATGGACAGGTTTTCTTTATGAAAATATAGTTAATAAAGATATCTTAAATTATGTTGATGTAATAGTAGATGGACAATATCAAGAGGAATTACATGATTTTAGATTACAATATAGAGGATCATCTAATCAAAGAGTTATAGATGTTAAAAAGAGTGTTAAGAAAGATAAGATTTGTTTGATAGATGAAGCAATGCAAATATCATAGATTAGTATAGAAATATGCTAATCTTTTTATATTAGAATTATCTAAACTCCAAAAAAATACGAAATATATTGATTTTTTTGGAGTTATGGATATTTTTTTACAAGTTATCAACCATTTTCGGGCAAAAATATCCAAAAAGTGGTCGATAACGGTTGACTTTTGCTTATATATGCCATATAATTTAATTGGTGATTAAATGGAAAAGCTATATAAAAGAGAAGATTACTTAAATAAAATAAGAGGTTTTTATGATGATACCATGATTAAAGTAATTACAGGTATTCGAAGATGTGGTAAATCTTATTTCTTAAAAACAGTAATTGAAGAGTTAAAAGATAAAGGTATTAAAGATAAGGATATTATTTATATTGAATTGGATAGAAAAGAATATAAAGATATTGAAACTCCTTCTGAATTAGAAAAAATGATAGATAGTATGATCAAAGATAAAGATTTTAAATATTTATTTATTGATGAAATAGAAAATGTGAAGGGATTTGAAACTTTAATAAATTCTTATCGTGAAACTAATAATTATTCTATTTTCTTAACAGGATCTAATTCTTATTTGCTATCTGGAGAATTAATTACTAAACTTACAGGTAGGTATATTGAAATAGAGATGTTACCTCTTAACTTTTATGAATATGTTGATATGAAAAGATTCTTAGATAAAGAAGTTAATATTAATATTTATCTTGAATTTGAAGAATTTATCCGAAATGGTGGATTTCCTGGCTCTTTAAAATATGATTCTTATGAAGATAAATTATTATATACTAGAAATGTAATTGAGCAAATATTTGATAAAGATATAAAAGAGCATAAAAAGATCAAAGATAAAGCTTTATTTGAAGTAATTGAAAAGTTTGTAGTTAATAACTTTGGAAATATAATATCAGTTGGGAATATCTATGATTATTTGATGAAAGAAAAAATAAATGTTGATAGAAGAACTATAAAAACATATATAGAAATATTAGAAAATGCTAAGATAATTTATCCATGTGAATTATTTGATATTAAGTCTAAGAAAGCTTTAGATAAATATAAAAAATATTACTTAGCTGACTTAAGCATTTATTTTGCTTTAAATACTGACAATAGAATTAATTATGGACCAGTTTTAGAAAATGTTTTGTTTTCATATTTGAAAAGTAAAAATTATAGTTTAAGTGTTGGTAGAATTGGTGATTTAGAATGCGATTTTATAGCTAGAAGAGGAATTGATGAATATTTCTATATTCAAGTTACTAAGAATATTGATGATGAAAAAACAAAAGAAAGAGAATATAAACCTTTTTATACGATTAGGGAATTATATCCTAGATATTTATTTGTTTCAGATTTAATATTAAAAAGAAATATAGATGGTATTAATAATGTTAATATAGTTGATTTTATTTATAATAAGGAAGATTTAAAATAAATAATTATATATTGGATTAGTTTATCTAATCTTTTTCTTTACCAAAAAAACATTAATATTTCATAATTTATTCACAAAACTCTGATAAGATTTTAAAGGAAAGGAAGAGATTATGTATATTTTAAAAAATGCTTGGATTTCAATTGTTAGAAATAAAGGAAGGAATATTTTAATTGGAATCATTATACTTATTATTGCTAGTTGTGCAACAGTTACTTTGGCTATAAAAAATACAGCTAATGACTTGATTGATTCTTATGTAAGTGCTTATGATAAGGAGGTTACAATTGGGTTTGACAGAAGCAATATGATGAAAGATTTAAATATGGGAGATCCTACTGGCAGAGAAGAAGTAAAAGAAAGATTTAATAATATTGTTAATTTATCTTTAGATGATGTAAAAAAGTATGCTGATAGTGATTATATAAGTAAATATTATTATACTTATAGTATTGGTTTAAATGGTCAAAGTATTGAAAAGGCTGAAGTGGAAACCAATAATTTTGGAAGAAAAGATAAAGTTAATACTCAAACAGATTTTACTTTAACTGGTTATAGTAATATAGATGCAATGAGTGAGTTTATTGAAGGAACTTATGTAATTGAAGATATTACTGATAATGCTTGGGATATTGCTTTTGATGGAGATTATGTATTTATTAATTCTGAGTTAGCAAGTTTTAATAAATTAAGTTTAAATGATACAATTACTTTAGTAAGTGAAGATTCTAAAACTTACGAATTTAAGATAATTGGAATATTTAAAGAAAATGAAGATTCGAGTGAACCTAATATGTCAATGTTTTCTAACTCAGTTAATACGATTGTTACTAATGCTACATCTTTAGTAAAAATAACAGATGCAAATACTAATATTAAAGGAGATATTCATCCAACTTTTATAATTAATGATTATAATGATGTTGATAAACTTCAAACTGAATTTTATGAAAAAGGTTTAGACGAGAATTATATTCTTGAAACTAATGAAGAAATAGCTAATGCAGGAGTTTCCAGTGTTAAAAATGTTAATTCTTTTGCAACAACATTTTTGATTATTACATTAATTATAGGTGGAGTTGTCTTATTTGTAATTAATATGATTAATATAAGAGAAAGAAAATATGAAATTGGAGTATTAAGAACAATTGGTGTTAGTAAGTTTAAATTAACTATGCAGTTTGTTTCAGAACTTTTAATAGTTGCTTTATTAAGTCTTTTAATAGGAATGGGAATCGGAACTTTATCTTCAAAAGGTGTTAGTAATTCATTATTAGCAAGTGAAATTAGTAATAGTCAAAATAAAAATGATGAAATAAATAAAAATTTTGGAAGAGGAGATCATGGTAATCTTGGAAAGGGAAGAGGATTTGCAGTAGTTGAAGCTTATGATTCTATTGATGCAGTTGTTGATATGAAAGTTTTAGTTGAATTATTAGGGGTAGGATTATCTTTAGTCTTGATTAGTTCTATTGCATCTATTACAAGTATTCAAAGATTTTCACCACTTACTATATTGAAAGAGAGGTCATGATGAAAGAGATATTACTTAGTGTTAAAAATGTTAGTTATCGTTATAATGATGCAGAAGAAGATGAATATGCTTTACGAGATGTTAGTTTTGAGTTTGAAAAAGGAAAACTATATGCTATTAAAGGAAGAAGTGGTAGTGGAAAAACAACTCTTTTATCCTTAATCAGTGGACTTGAAAGATGCAGTGAAGGTGAAATTATTTTTGATAACAAGAGCTTAAAAGATATTAATTTAGATAAATATAGAAGTAATGATATAGGAATAGTATTTCAAAGTTATAATTTATTACCGTTTATGAGTGCTTCGGAGAATATTATTTTATCGATGGATATTAATGGGAATAAAGATAAAAATAAAAAAGAGCAAGCTATTAAATTGATGGAAAAAGTAGGGTTAAAATCTAGTTATGCTAATAGAAGAGTCTTAAGACTATCTGGTGGAGAACAGCAAAGAGTTGCAATTGCAAGAAGTCTTTCTTATAATCCTAAAATGATAATTGCTGATGAACCAACTGGAAACTTAGATAAGAAAACTGAAACTGAAATATTAGAAATATTTAAAAAACTTGCTCATGAGGAAGATAAATGTGTTATTATAGTTACCCATTCCGAAAATGTATGTAAAATGGTTGATAAAGTTTATGATTTAGATAAGAAAAAATAAGAAATTCTGGCAATTTGCTGGAATTTTTTTGTAGTAATAATTTTGACTTTACATGAATAATTTGATAAAATTATATAGAGAGAGAAATTATGGAAAAAATAATTAAAAATATTTTAATAGTTATAAGTTTAATTATTTATTGGTACTTATTATATATTGTTCATAAATGGTATTTTTTTGATAGTTCTTATTTAAGAGGAGTTATCTTAATAATATTAATATGTTTAATGTTATTCTTTTATGGATTAATAGAAAATAAAAATAAAACTTATAAAAGTAATATTAATTTATATATAATTTTATATTGTATACTTTTGATAAGTGTAACGTTTATTATAGGTCGTGATAAGTTAAGATTTTATGATTGGTGGTATAGTGGTCAGTATAGATTATTTCATACAATATCATCTCAGATAAAATATGCAACATTTAAAACCTTTTTTAAAAATATTATAGGAAATAGTATTATGTTAATACCTTTGTCATTTTTATTAATGATAAAAGATAAAAAATATAATAATATTTTAAGACAAATGCTTATTATTTTACCTACTGTAGTTTCAATAGAAATATTGCAAGCTTTTACTCATACAGGAACATTTGATATAGATGATATATTTTTAAATTATGTAGGAACTTTAATATTTACTTTTTTAATTACAAGATTTAATTTGATTGATAAGATTAGAAAGATATTTTATAAGGATTATAAAATTAAAATAAAAAGCAAAAAAATATTATTTTATTTAAGTGTATGTTTATTAATAATATTTGAAGTTATTATATTAGTAGTAAGATAGGAGAAATGAAAAATGGGAATATTTAATTTTTTAAAGAATAAGGAATTAGAAGATTTAAAAGAAATGCCTCTTGGATATTGGGAAGAAAAGTCTTATATGATTGCTATTTTAAATAAGATAGAGGAGTGGACACCTGAATTAATAGTTGAAAGAATTAATAAGATAAATGGATTAGAAGTTTTAGAAAATAATTTTGTTGCAAATGAGAGAACTCTTAAAGTTAAATTAAAATATGAAGATGATATATATGATGTAGGAATAATACCATGTCCTTTTAATATAATTGAATTTTATTTGAATAATATCTTTTACTTTAGTGAAGAGGAAAAAGAAAAAATAAGAAGTGCTCATATGGGAATGACTATTTCTATGTCGTTTCTTTCTGATATTAAAAAATCTTTTCATTTGCAAATAAAGTTAGCAGTTGCAATTGCACCTGATTTATTAGGATTAGTAGATGAAAGTGCTGAAAGGGTTTTACCAGCTAGATGGGTAAAACTTGCTGCATCTTCTTTAATTCCACCTGGACCAAACGATATAGTAAATGTTCAAGCTGTTACAGGAAAAGAAGAAGTATGGTTACATACTCATGGGCTTTTAAGATGTGGTATTACTGAACTTGAAATTTTAAAATCTGATAGAAATAATTTTTCTAATCATTGTAATTTACTTATGTCTTATGCTAGTTTTTTGATTGATAAAAAAGATGATTTGGATCCTCGTGAAAGTTTTTATTATATTGGTATTCTTGAAAATCATAATCCTATTCTTGTAACTTGTAGATCTTGGACCTTAGCTTTAAAAGAATATGATAATTTAAAAATAGGTGGTCTTAGCGATAGGAAAAATGGCCATAATACAAAGACTAGTCCAATCTTTATTTATAAAAATGAAGAAGATGCTAATAATAAAAAAATTGATAAAGTTTCAATTTATAATGACATGTGGGGTAAAAATCCAATTTATTTTATAAGTGATGCTGAAACAGATAGAATGAGTAAACTTGCAAGAGAAAGATTTGATTATTTAAAGAAAGTCAATCATGAAGATGGAACAATGCTTTTAGCAAAAGTTGCATTGAAAGTAAATGATGGTAAAGATTTAGAACATATTTGGTTTGAAATTTTAGAATTTAAAGATAATAAGTTTAAAGCTAGATTAACTCAAGAACCATATGGTAAATCCAATGTTAAAACGGGAGATGAAGTATGGTTAACAAAAGATGAAGTAACAGATTGGGAAATTTATACAAATAAATTTAAGATTAATCCAGGAAATGTTTATTTATTGGAGGAGATAGAAAATGAAGGAAAATAAAAAGAAAAAGAAAAATAAAAAAATATTAATAGGTATTGGAATAGGACTTGCAGTTTTAATATATTTGCTTCCATTTATTGCAATTACAGGAAGTATTACTTATAGTATATTTAATAAAACAAAGTATGAGGAAAAAGGTAATCAAATTATTGTAAATAAAGATCAAATTATTATTGATAATATTAGTTCTTATTATAATAGTGATACTAAGGAATATATAATATCTGGATATATTAATAATTCTAAAAAAGATTATTCTATTTCTATAACATTTGATGTATATGATGAAAATAACTATATAATTGGACAAGCATTTGCAAACTTAGAAATGAAAAAAGGTAATAATTATAAGTTTAAAGCTTTTTATTTAGATGATGATGCTAATGAAGTAATTAAATATAAATTAAATGATATAGAACTATATTAAGATAAAAAATTAAAAATAAAAGTCACATTATAAAAATTATAAAAATTAAATTTTATATGTGACTTTTTTATTGATAATTTTTCTTGTTTGTGTTATTCTTTAAATGGAGGTAATAATATGTGTACAGCAATAACTTATAAAACAAATGATCATTATTTTGGAAGAAATTTAGATTTAGAATATTCATATAAAGAAACAGTTACTATAACACCTAGAAACTATGAGTTTAGATTTAGAAAGGTTGATGATATCAAAAGTCATTATGCTATGATTGGAATGGCTTATGTGCAAGATGAATATCCGCTTTATTATGATGCAGTTAATGAGAAAGGCCTTGGAATGGCTGGATTAAACTTTCCAGGAAATGCTTTTTATAATGAACTAAGGGAAGATAAAGATAATGTTGCTCCTTTTGAATTTATTCCTTATATTTTATCTTCATGTGTGACTATAGAAGAAGCTAAAGAAAAGTTAAAAAATATTAATTTAGCAAATATTAATTACAGTGATAATTTACCAGTTTCTCCTTTACATTGGATAATAGCTGATAAAGAAAAATCTATTACAGTTGAAAGTACTAAAGATGGTTTAAAGATATATGATAATCCAGTAGGTGTTTTAACTAATAATCCAACCTTTAATATTCATATGTTTAATTTAAATAATTATATGAATTTATCTGTAGAACAAGCTGTTAATAATTTTTCTAAAGATTTGCAATTAGAACCTTATAGTAGAGGAATGGGAGCAATGGGATTACCTGGAGATTTATCATCAGCATCTAGATTTGTTAAAGCCGTATTTACAAAGATTAATTCAAAATCTGGAGAAAGTGAATCAGAAAGTATTAGTCAATTTTTCCATATTTTAGGTTCTGTGTATCAGCAAAGAGGATGTGTTCATATGGGAAATAATCAGTATGAAATAACAATTTATAGTTCATGCATAAATCAAGATAAAGGAATTTATTATTATACTACTTATGAAAATAGTCAAATTACAGGAATTGATATGTATAAAGAAGATTTAGATTCTTCTAAGTTAATTAATTATGAATTAATTAAAGGCCAACAAATTAAAATGCAAAATTAAGTTTGCTTAAAAAGCAGACTTTTTAAATAGGAGAATTTATGAATATAGAAGAAGAAGTATTTAAAAGATGTAAAATTTTATATGATAAGTTAATTCCCTTTGGATTTACTAAGAAGAATAATATTTATGAAATAGAAAAATATATACTTGATAAAACATTTTTAATAAAAGTACAAATAACTTTTGATGGTAAGATTAAAGGAAATGTTTTTGATTTAGCCTTTGAAGATGAATATTCAAACTTTAGAACTAGTAATCAGAAAGGATCATTTGTTGGTAAAATTAGAGAAAAGTTTACAGATTTTCTTAAAGAAATAAGGGATAATTGTACTACCAAAACAAATTTTATAACGAGTCAAGCAAATAGAATAACAAATTTAGTAGAAAAAGAATATGGAGATAAGCCTGAATTTCTTTGGGAAGGTGAGGCTCATGGAGTATTTAGAAATAAAGATAATCTTAAATGGTATGGAATTATCATGAATATAAATAAAAATAAACTCGATAAAGAAGATAGGGAAATAGAAATATTAAATGTCAAGTTAGATGAGAATAAAATAAAAGGCCTTTTAAAAAGACCAGGATTTTATAAAGCTTATCATATGAATAAGGAAAAATGGATAACAATTATTCTTGATGATACAATTGATGATAAAGAAATAATGGAATATATTAAGGAAAGTTATCTATTTACAAGCAAACCTAGTGAGTGGATAATTCCAGCTAATCCTACTTTTTGTGATACTTTTAGTTTTTTTAAAGAAAAAGATACTATTATGTGGAAACAATCTAATAATGTTAAAGTGGGGGATATTGTCTATCTTTATATTGGAGTTCCTTACTCTTCTATCATTTATAAGTGTCAGGTTATAGAAACAGGTATTCCTTATAATTATGAAGATAAAAATTTAACAATTAAAAAAACTATGAAAATAAAGTTAATTAACAAGTTTGAATCTGGGAAATATTCTATTGCTTTAATGAGAAAATTTGGTGTTAAAGCTGTAAGAGGACCAAGAAGAATGCCTCTTGAATTAAGTAAAAAAATTAAAGATTAAATAAAAAATAAAAAAAGTTTTTAAATGTAACTTAGTAGTAACCTTATATGTCGTATAATTAATTTGTGAAAAGGAGGAACTTTTATATGGAAATATTAAAAGTTGATAATTTAACTAAAATATATGGAAAAGATACGACTAAGGTTGTAGCTCTTGATCATGTATCTTTTAGTGTAGAGAAAGGCGAATTTGTTGCTATAGTTGGAGCTTCAGGTTCTGGAAAATCAACACTTTTGCATTTAATTGGAGGTGTTGATAGACCAACATCAGGTAAAGTGTATATAGATGGTCGTGATATTTTTCAACTTGATGATGATAAACTAGCTATTTTTAGAAGAAGACAAGTAGGACTTATTTATCAATTTTATAATTTAATTCCTATTTTAAATGTTGTTGAAAATATTACTTTACCTCTTTCTCTTGATAATAGAGAAGCTGATAAAGAAACCTTAAAAGAATTATTAGAATTATTAGGTTTAGAAAATAGAAAAAATCATTTACCTAATGAACTTTCAGGTGGTCAACAACAAAGAACAAGTATAGGAAGAGCTTTAATTACCAATCCAACGATTGTTCTTGCTGATGAACCAACGGGAAATCTTGATTCTAAAGCAAGTGATGAAATTGTAAGACTACTTAAAAAGACTAATAAAGAGT
This sequence comes from uncultured Bacilli bacterium, assembly GCA_947629135.1. GTDB lineage: Bacteria > Bacillota_I > Bacilli_A > RF39 > UBA660 > RUG591. The sequence goes on from CANRCN010000003.1 coordinate 42,156, forward strand.
TAAAGCAAACAATTGTTATGATTACTCATAATATGGAAATTGCTAAAGAAGCAGATCGAATAATAAAGCTTGAAGATGGTAAGATAGTTGGTGACTATGAATGAATCTTTTAAATAAATTAACTATCAAAAATCTTAAGTTGAATAAAAAAAGAACGATTGTAACAATTGTAGGAATTATGTTATCAACTGCCCTTATCTGTGCTGTTGCTTCCATATATGTTAGTTTTATTAATTCAATTATTGATTATGAAAAAAAAATACAAGGTAATTTTCATGTTGCATTTTATAATGTTCCAAGTAATGATATTAAAAATTTTGAAAACAATCGTTTAATTACTGATATTTATATAACTAAAGATATAGGATATGCTAAGATAAATACCAAAAATGATTATAAACCTTATGCATTTGTTAAAGGTTTTACTGCTTCATCTTTAAAAAATCTTGCTATTAATTTAACAGAAGGAAGATTACCAGAAAAGGATTATGAAATAGTAATACCAACTCATTTAGAAACAAATGGAAGGGTTAAATATAAGCTTGGAGATGTGATAACTTTAAATGTTGGTAATAGAGTTACGGATGATGGGTATAAACTTGCTCAAAGTAATCCTTATTATCCAGATGATATTGTTGAAGATGTAGAAGGAGAAGAAACAATTTTA
>CANRCN010000004.1 GCA_947629135.1 uncultured Bacilli bacterium
AGTGAAATAATACCAATAAATAATGTTTCAAAGAATAATATTAAAGATATTTTTCTTTTACTCATACCTAAAGTTAAGTAAATTCCAAATTCTTTATTCCTTCTTTTCATTAAAAACCTTGAAGCATATATAATTAAAAATCCTAATATAAATGATACAAATACACTAACTCCAGATAACATTGTCATCATAAGATCAATTAATTCTTGAGTTGATGATGAAACATCCATCATAACAGTTTGGCTATCAAGAGCATTAAAAACATAGAATATAGAAATACCAAGAATAAGAGTAAAAAAGTAGATGGCATAGTCCTTAATACTTTTCTTGATGTTTTTTAGAGATAACTTACAAAGCATCATTTAAATCTCCCCCAAGTAAAGTTACAACATCAATAATCTTATCAAAAAATTCTTTACGAGAACATTCTCCCCTATATATCTCTTTAAAAATTTTACCATCTTTAATAAAAATTACTCTTCTTGCATAACTAGCTGTAAAAGCATCATGAGTTACCATTAAAATAGTTGCCCCAAGTTCATCTAGATAATTAAATTTTTCTAATAACATTTTAGATGATTTAGAGTCTAATGCACCTGTTGGCTCATCAGCTAAAATAAGTTTAGGATCTGTAATAATAGCTCTTGCACTTGCAACCCTTTGTTTCTCTCCTCCACTCATCTGATAGGGATACTTATTTAAAACATCTTTTATATCTAATTCTTCAGCAACTTTCTTTATCTTTTGTTCTATTAAAGATGGACTAACACTCTGAATAGATAGAGCAAGTGCAATATTTTCATAAGCTGTTAAAGTATCTAATAAATTAAAATCTTGAAAGATAAAACCTAACTCTTCTCTTCTAAATTTATTAAGTTCATTTCCCTTTAATTTCGTAATATCAATACCTCCAACAAAGATATGTCCACTTGTTACTCTATCAATTGTTGATATACAATTTAAAAGAGTAGTTTTTTCAGAACCAGATGCCCCCATAATTGCAACAAATTCACCTTTTTCTACTTCAAAAGATAAATTATCAATCGCTTTCGTTAAAGATGAACGACTACCATAGTATTTTTCAATTTTGTTAACTTTTAAAATATTTTCCATAAAAATTTTTCTCCTTTCGTAACAATAATAATATAAAAAAACTATTTTGTCGCCTCTTTAATATTACAAAACATTACAATTTTGTAACATTATTTTAAAACATCATAATATTTGTTTTTAACAAATGTTATATAAACTTTTGTATATTCATTATAAATAGACTCAATATCTATTTTATGACCTAACTTTTCACACATACTTTTAGCAATAAATAATCCCATTCCAGTAGATTTATTAGTATTTCTTCCATTTTCTCCTGTAAATGATTTATCAAATACTTGTTTTAAATCAGATTCTTTTATTCCTATACCATTATCCTCAATTACTAAAGTTGTTTTTTCTTGTGCCTCTTGAACAAATATTTTAATATAAGAAATATCAATATTTCTTTTATACTTAATACTATTATTAACTATTTGACCTAAAATAAATTCTAGCCATTTAGAATCCGTTAATATTTTATAATCAACATTTTCTACAATATAATCTATTTTATTTTCTAATAAGTCATCCATATTTTTAAGACCAACATTTTTAATAACTTTTGATAAATCTACTTCTTTTATTAGGTAATCCTTTTCAGCATTTTCACTTCTAGCATAATAAAGAACTTGATCTACATAATCCTCTAATCTTTTTAATTGTAATTTTGTTTTTTTATCAAATTGTTCTTTATGATTATTACTTATTAAAACTAAAGTAGAAAGTGGAATTTTAATTTCATGAATCCAACATTCTATATACTCTTTAAAGTCTTGCAAATGTTCTTCTATTAATCTTACATTCTCATTCATTGATTTATTAATCTCATATAATGCTTGATACAATAATTCACCCTCATAAAATTCTGGTTTATTCAATGTTTCTAATACTAAATAACTTTTATCAAGAGCCAAAATATTAGCAAGTAAATTATCATAAAACTTTTTCTTTCTAAAAAATGGTATTAATATAATAAGTAATAAACAAACAATATATAAAATTGAAGAAGAAATAATAACTGATTTTTCTACCTTAAATGCAAAGAAAATAAGTAAATTAATTATATAACAAACAATAAATATCAAAAACTTATATAAATTATCTTTAAAATATAAACCAAATTTCATGATAATATATACCCTAATCCTTTTCTTGTATCTATAATATTTACATATCCAATTTCTTTTAATTTATTTCGTAATCTACTAATATTAACAGTTAAAGCATTTTCATTTACATATTCTGAATTATCCCATAAAGTAGTCATAAGTTCTTCACGAGTTACAATTTTATTTTGATGAGTTAATAAATAAGAAAAAATAATCATTTCATTTTTAGTTAATTCTATTTCAATATCATCTTTCTTAATAATTCCTTTTAATGAATCAAATTTTAATTCTCTATAAGTGATTAGATTTCCATTTATATTATAATTTGTATTTGTTCTTTTTAAAACAGCTCCAATTCTTAAAAGCAAAATATTAGGATTATATGGTTTAGTAATATAATCATCGGCTCCATAAGAAATAGATAAAGCTTCATCTGTTTCTGAATTAATACTTGTAACAATAATAACAGGAATATTAGATTTCTTCCTTAAATTTTGAAGTATAACTTCTCCATTTATAAAAGGTATATTTATATCAAGTAAAATTAAATCAGGTTTATAATTTAAAATTTCTTCTAAAGTATTCTTAAATTCTTTAACTGCCTCTACTTCATAACCATTTAAAGTTAATAATTCTTTTAATTCTATACTTAATAATTTATCATCTTCAATTATCATTATTTTAGACATAAACTCCTCCAATAAATATATTATATCAAAAAAATTATAATTCTAATCTTACGTTTTTGTAATACATAAAAAAGTATGTTAAATTATATAACATACCATAATAAAACTTTTTAATTATATTATTTATTAAGTTTATCAATATAATCAATTATCACTTCAGCTGTTTTTTCTTTACCAATGCTTGAATCAATACAAAGATCATAATTTAAAGGATTACCAAATGTTTGATTTGATATTAATTCATAATAACTAGCTCTATTTTTATCTGATTTTAATATATTCTTTTTAGCATTTGCTTTAGTATCTTTATACATTTCCATAACTTTTTTAATTCGATATTCAATAGGAGCATAGATAAATATTCTAATTAAATTTTTATTATCTCTTAAAACATAATCAGCTGCTCTTCCTACTAAAACACAAGAACCTTTAGAGGCAATCATTTTAATTACTTTTTCTTGGGCTGTAATTGCATATTTTACAGGAGTAGTTGTTAGATATAAGTCATGAAGAGCATCTCTTTCATTAATGTTTGAGACAAATTCTTTATCTAGTCCACTTTCTCTAGCTGCAAGGGCTTCAATTTCTTTATAATAATAAGGAATTCCTAATTTTTTAGCAACTATTTCACCAATTGCTTTTCCTTGACTTCCATGAGTTCTTGAAATAGTTATAATAACTCCTTCATGAGAAGATTTATAATTAACATTTTCTTGTTTTGCTACTTTAACATCAAGTCCTTTAAAGAATTTAGTTATTAAAATAACTGTAACTAGTATTCCTAGGATATCCGCAATAGGAGAAGCAATCAAGCAACCTTTAATTCCAAAGTACTTAGGTAAAATTATAACTAAAGGAACAAAAAAGATAATATCTCTTGTAAGAGAAACAATAGCTGCTTTTAAAGGCTCTCCAACTGCTTGAAAGAAAATTGAAGTCATTTTTATTAAACAAGTTAGGGTAACTAGCATTAAAAATAATCTAAATGTTAAAGTTGCAAATTCCATATAAAGACTAGAGTTAGAACCAAATATTTTAATTATCATACTTGGACATATCTCAAATAAAATCGTTGAAATAACTCCAACTAAGCTTGAAATAATTACAACTTTTTTAAATGTTTCTTTAACCCTATCAAAATTCTTAGCTCCAAAGTTATAACCTAAAATTGGTTGAGCTCCTAAAATAATTCCAACAATTATATTAATAACAATTGAGAATACTTTCATGGTAATTCCAATTACAGCAATCGGAATATCAGCACCATACTTACTAAGGGATCCATATTTAGCTAACATGATATTACATACTAGAGATATTACAACTATACTCATTTGAGTAATAAAAGTTGATACTCCAAGAATAATAATATTTTTAAATACATTAAAATTCATTTTAAAACTTTCAAATGTTAATTTAAAAGTTTTTGTTTTTGTATAATAAATAATTGAAACAATTAAAGAAGCAATTTGGCCAATAATAGTTGCAATAGCAGCTCCTTTAATTCCCATATGAAGTGGAAAAATAAAGATTGGGTCTAAAATAATATTAATAATTGCTCCAACTGCAGTTGCTGCCATTGAAAATCCTGGAGCTCCATCAGCTCTAATAACAGCATTCATACTATTTGCAAGCATATAAACAGGAATTGCTGCTAAGATTATTTCAAAATAATCTCTTGCAAGATTAATACTTTTTGAACTTGCTCCAAATAAATATAATAAATTATCTTTAAAGATAAATCCTAATATTAAAAAGATTATACTAATAATAAAAGTTACTAAAATACTATTTCCTATTCCTTGATGAGCATTTTTAGTATCCCCTCTTCCTTGACAAAGTGATAAATAAGCAGCTGCTCCATCTCCAAAACACCAAGCAAAAGCAACTGCAATTATGGTAATTGGATAAACAACACCTGTTGCAGCATTTCCTAAATAACCTAGTTCACTATTACCAATAAAAATTTGATCAACTATATTATATAAAGAACTAATAAGTAATGATAAAATACATGGTATTGAAAACTTAAAAAGTAATTTAGATATCTTTTCACTTCCTAAAAACTTATTATTTTCTTGATTTTCCATTTTTATTCCTCCTTTAAAAAAATCATTTCTAATCCAAATTTAGACAAAAAAATAATGCATAAAAACTGTCTTGTTTTTACGCATTATCTGCTGGATCAGACTTGTTAATTATATAACTTTTTGAAAACTTTTTCAAGAATATTTTTTGAAATTTTTAAATTTTTTTGGCCCATTCCCAAACTTTTTCTTTTGAATTTTTTACTAAAGTTCCTTGAACAGCAAGACCTTCTAAAACTTTTGCTCCCGTACAATTTTTTTGAATTTGATCAACAACTCTCCCTAACCCTGAACCTTCATGGGTTGTAAATGGTTTAATTATTTTACCAGTAAAATCAATATCTTTTAAAGCTTCTACTAATTCTTCAGGCATAAAGTCCCAATAAACTGGAGATCCAAGATAAATTAAATCATAATCTTTTAAATCAGGTACTTTTTCTTTAATAGGAGCCACATGGCTTTCTTGTCTTTCTTTAGCCTCTACTGTACAAGTTTTATAATCTTTGCTATAAGGAATAAGGGGCTCTACTTTAAACATAAAAGCATTTGTTGCTTCCTTAATATATTCGGCTACTACTTCAGTATTTCCTTTTTCAATAAAACCTACTCCATAATTTTCATCTGCTCTACTAAAATAAATAATTATACTTTTCATTTCTTATCCTTAATAGTAAGACCATCATGAAAAGCCTCACCAACTCTTTCGCCTATTTTATAATAACCATGAGTATAAGGATCAAATGTAATTGCATTTAATTTAGATATATCAATATTATCATTTAACATAACTTCTTCATTTGCTAATACATTAACTACCTTACCAACTACTCCTATTCCATAAGAATTATCTTGATATTCAATAAATTCACATTCCATACAAACTGGAAATTCATTTATAATTGGAGCATCAACTAAATTAGATTTAGTAGCAGTTAATCCACTATTTTGAAATTTATTAGGTGTATTATTACCTGATACTATTCCAAAATAATCTGCTTCTTTAACATGATTACTATCTGCAATACTTACAGTAAATGCTCCTCTTTCTTTAATATTTTTAACCGTTCTATGATTACTACTTAAATTAAGTCCTACAATATCTCTTTCAATCATGGTTCCCCAAGCTGCATTCATAACATTTACACTATTATCAGAGTTATAAGTTGCAATCATTAAAACAGGCATTGGAAAAATTGCTTCCGTTACTTTAATATTCTTTTTCATCTTATCACCTCATAATAAGTATAACATGAAATTTTTAAAACTAAAATATTTTTTTATCTTTAAATATATTTTCTCGATGATACTTTAAATAAGGTATATTATAAATATTAACCTCTATTTTTCTATTTAAATCAATATTTGAATATACTCTATTTATTTTATTTAATTCATCTGATATTAAAATAGAACCATCAGATTCAAAAGAAATTAATCCTAAGTCAAACAACTTATCATGCATAGCACATAACAATAAACCATTATATTCATCTAATTTTTCATTTTCATTACTTACACTCCAGGGTTTTATATGACTTGCAATTAATAATTCTTCTTTATCTATTCCACATAGAAGACAATGTTTATATTTTTGCAATAATTTATTTCTAAAAATACTTTGATTAATTCGAGCTTTAGTAATTATTTCTTTTTCATATCCTTTTAAACTATTTAGATTATCAATACTTTCTATTTCTCTATTTCTTTTAGTTTCATAATCATTTATATATTCAAGAACTTTACTATTCATCTCATCATTTCCATACCAAACATTAGAACGTCCAAACCCTTTTATTTTCATAGTTCTTTCTAAAAGAGTTAAAATAGTTGCTTTTTTACTTTTAATACTATATTCTGAAAATTTATTATCTCTTTCTTTAAGAACATCATCATCTAACATTTGATACTTTCTATAAACTCTAGCATTTTTATACCATCCAACTATAACTTGGCCATATTTATCACGTGTTGCAACAAAGATAACTAAAACTCCATCAAGGAAATCTCCTTCTTTTTGATTAGTAATTCGATCCAAATTAATTGTTCCTCCTTTTACAGGTTGAACATAACCATAATAAGTATCATCATATAAAGTAAAATTATAAATTTCATGACCAATATTATCTTTATTATAAGAACCACCATTTTTAATAGAATCATTAACTAATCCATTATAACTATTCATATAACCTATTCGACAATATAATATTTTCATCAAAACACCTCAGAGATAGTATACAATAAATAATTTCTTTTTGGAATTAATTTTTATTTTTTTAATAAATAATAATATGACTATATTATTTAATTTTTTAATAAGTATCTTACTATTTATCTATGGTATTAATTTATTTTCATCATCTCTTGAAAATATTTATCAAGATAAAATTAAAATTATTTTAAAAAAATATACTAAAACCCCTTTAAAAGGTATTATCTTTGGTACTATTATTACTTCTTTTATTGGAAGTTCAACAATTGTTACAATTGGAACTGTTAGTTTAGTTAATTCTAATTTAATTAGTTTCCATAATTCACTTGGAGTTATGATGGGAGCTAATCTTGGTACTTGTATTACATCTTGGCTTGTTAGTTTCCTTAATATTAGTAATTCCAATCATATTTTAAAGTTATTTAATTTTAATAATTATATACCTATTCTTTTATTAATAGGCTTAATTTATTCTTTTAAGAAAAAAACAACAAGAAGTAATATATTAATAGGATTTGCTATTTTCATGTTAGGACTTATGATGTTATCTAAAAGTCTATTACCAATAAGTAAGTATGCTTGGTTTAAGAATATGCTAATTTTATTTGATAATCCTATTCTAGGAGTTTTAGTTGGAATTATTACTACCTCTATCTTACAATCATCATCTGCAACAATTGCTATCTTACAAACAATTTCTGAATCTAACTATTTAACATATCAAAATGCTATTCCAATTATTATGGGTGAAAATATTGGTACTTGCCTAACTACCTTAGTTGCTAGTATTAATACCTCTAAAAATGCAAAAAAAGTTGCTATTAGTCATCTTTTATATAATATAATTGGAACAATTATTTTTATGATTATCTTTTATATTTTAAAATTCTTTTCGATAAAACTTTTAACCATTAAAGTTAATTCTTTTCATATTGCCTTAATTCATACAATGTTTAATTTTCTATCTATTATAATCTTTTATCCATTTTTAAAAAAATTAGAAAATTTAATTAATCATCTTGTTAAATAAGTTATTATATTTTATAATTATCTAGGTGATATATTATGTTAAAAGAATTAATTGAAAATTATAAACCATATAATATGCAAGAAGAACAAGATAAAAAAGTTATGTTAAAATATCTTAATACTTTTAATGATTGCCTAACAAGAGAAAACGAGTTTGGTCATTTTACTAGTAGTAGTTTTGTTGTTAATCAAGATTATACCAAAGTTTTAATGGCTTATCATAATATTTATAAATCTTATTGTTGGTTAGGTGGTCATGCTGATGGAGATGAAAATTTACTTAATGTTGCTAAAAGAGAAACAGCTGAAGAAAGCAGTCTTAAAAATTTTCAATTAGTAACACCTGAAATTATTAGTTTAGATGTAATTGAAGTTGCTGGACATATAAAAAAAGGTAAATGGATTACCCCTCATGTTCATTTAAATATTACCTATTTATTTAAGGCTAATGATGAAGATTTTATTCATAATAAAGAAGATGAAAATTCAAGTGTTAAATGGATAGATATTAAACACCTTGATGACTTTGTATCAGAAGAAGGAATGAAACCAATTTATCATAAAATAATTGAAAGAATGGAAAAAATAATTCAAGATAACTGATTGATTGCATCAGTTATTTTTCTTACAACAATTTTATTAAATGGATAAATATAACTACTATAATTATTTATATAACTAATATTTGGAGTTGATATAGAAAGAGCATATTTTGGCTTATCACTTGGAAAGTATGAAACAAAAGCAGTTGAAATTGATTCTGTTTCAAATCTACCATCATTATTTGAATCAACAAAAGTTTCACTAGTTCCAGTCTTGCCACTAGGATTTAAACTTAAATCAATATAATTTCTACCAGTTCCTTCTGACATAACCATTTTTAAAGCCTTTTTTAGTCTATTTAAATATTCTTCTTTTATATCTAAAGTATTTAATACTTGATTATCATAACTAGTAAGTACTTTTTCTTGATCTTGAATCTTCGACATTAAATGAAGAGCATATCTGTATCCTCCATTAGCAATTGTTGATATATACTGATTTAACTGAATATTTGTATAAGTATCATATTGACCAATAGCAAAGTTCATTAATAATCCTGCATCCTTTTTTTCTCCTTTATAACCTAAGCTTTCATGTGGTAAATCGATTTTCGTTGCGACTCCTAACCCAAATCTTGAAAAATAATCTCGATAAATATCAAAAGCCTCTTCTTTTATTACAGCTGGTCCATCATAACGATAATTAACACCACCTATTCGAAGAGCAATTTTAAATTGATAAACATTACTACTTTTACTAATAGCATTCAAATCATTTATATATCCCATTGTATAAATAGAACATTTTTTAGGAGTTGACTTTATCTTAATACATTCATCAACCATGAATTCTCCAATTTTAACAGCTCCAAGAGAATAACCCGTTAAAATACTTGCCCCTTTAACAACACTTCCACTTGTCATAGTATCAGTAAACGTCCCAACTGTATAATCTTGCATTTTCCCATTTTGATATAATTTTCCAGACATTGCCAAAATACTACCATCATTAGGATCTGAAATTGTTATATAACTTCGATCAAAATATCTTGTATTAATAGCTCCTTTAGCATTTTTAATCTCATTTTCTAAAGTTTTATCAACTAATTCTTGTAACCTAATATCAATTGTTAAATACAAATCTGAACCAACTTTACCATCATGAACTAAAATTTTTTCACCACCTTTTAATTTATAAACCTCCTTCTCCCCTTTTAAATAATCATCATATACATACTCCAAATTACTAAGACCAACTGTATCATTCAAACTATATCCTTTTTCTAAATAATAATTTTTATTTTCACTTGTAATCTTTCCTGTATTTCCAAAAATACTTTTTAAAGTATCTCCATAAGGATAATAACGATCATAAGTATACTTAGTATCAAATCCTTTTAATTTAAAATTACTCTCTGAAAAAAAAGCAAACTCTTCATCAGTTGCATTAGTTTTAATAATTTTATCATCATAAGAATAACCATTATTCATCAAAAAATACAAATAAATAGCTTTTTTATCTTCCTCATTATAACTTTCTAAATCAGAATCATTAACTAAACTTTTTTTAATTTTATAATAATCACTATCACTTATCTTTCTTCTCTTATAATTATTATAATCTTCTTTAGCTACACGATTACTAATTTCTTTATCATTCATTAAGATAAAAAAATCTTTTAAATAAGACTTAGTTAACTTTGAATAATCTAAATCTAAATAATCTTTAACTTTATATGCTAAATCAAATTCTTCTTTAACACTTATATCATCAACTTTTTTATAATAAATTGTTTTAACAATTGTATTATCAACTAATAAAACTCCATTTCTATCATATATCTTTCCTCTTGGCATTGTATCACCTAATACTTCTTTTTCACTTACTTTATCAAGTAAACTTTTATAATAATCATATTTAATTACTTGTAAATAATAAAGTCTTCCAATTATAATAAAGAATAATAAATAAATCAAAATATTTAAAATATTAACTTTTATTCGCATTTTATCACCATTTATATTATTAGTATTTTTATTTTTTTTATGAATATAATTACTTAGGTGATACTATGTATGAAAAATTAGTAGAAAATTATGTTAAAAATCTAACTAAAAATGATATATATATGTTTGCAACTAGTAATAATATTATTTTAAATGATAAAGAATTTGATTATGTTTTTAATACTATTAAATATAATTATAAATTTTTCTTAGGTAATGATTATATGTTAATTTTTAATGAAGCTAAGAATTTTTTAAGAAAAGAAAATTATGATAAAATTCTCTCATTATATTTAAGTTATAGAGAAAAATATCAGGATTTTTTTAAATAATTATTTGACTTTATGGTAATTTAAGTATATAATATGTAGCCAACAAGGGAGGAACTAAAATGAGTTATAATAATTGGATTTTTGAATATCAAAAAATTCTTAATAATTATAAAATGCTTATTGCTAAAGGCTATAAAGATATCTTAATTTCAGCAATTGATGCTTTACTAGCTAAGAATGTTAACACGAATATTGATTTATCAAATCAAATTTCTAAATTACTTAATTTAAAAAGTAATCTTGAAGGTTATTTAGAAAATGATTTAAAAGAATATTATCAATCTGAAAAAGCAATTTAAAACATGGCCTTAAACCATGTTTTATTTTTAAAATCCATATCTTAATATTTCAAATGTTGCTTTAGGTCTTCCGAAGGAACTTGCTGCTGCTTCACTTTCATATAGTAAATCAAAATACGTTCCTTTATTAAAACCAATCGCACCACCTGTATCAAGCATAACTGCTATAATTGGCTCAGCTGATATTCCTTTTATTCTAATAATTGTTCCAAATCCTAAACTTCTATCTCCTGCAACAATTCTAATACTACCAAAAGTTTTATCATTATAGTAGATATTACCACCACCTACATATTCACCATGAGCAACCATACCACCACATCCAACACAATCAGGGCCATAAGCTGTCATAAGTCCTACATAAGTATTTTTTACAGTTGCTGCTTGAACTGCAGCCATATTTGGTGCATAACTACCTTTAGGTGTTACTTGATTATTTTGATTATCATTACTACTTTGATTATTACTATTTTGATCATTTTGAGGAGCTTCTTCTTTGGATGGTTCTGAAACTTCTTCCTTAGGAGTTTCTATTTCTTCTTCCTTTGGTTTTTCAACTTCCTTAATTTCTTCTTTTTTCTCTTCTACTTTAATTTCAGGTGTTTTTTCCTCAATTTTTGGTTGTTCTTCTTGCTCAGAAACTTCAACTTCTGTTGCCTTATCAGAACTTTCAACAACCTCTTTATCTTCTATTTTATTTTCTTCCTTTTCTTCTTTTACAGATTCTTTATCTGTATCAACCAAAACTTTATTTTCATTATTTTCTTTCCCTTTTTGACTTTCTTTTAAATTCTTACTTTCAGTTCCAACTTGATTTACAATACTAGATGATATTAATTGTAAGTTCATCTTTTCAGGTTTTGATATATCAATATATAAGAACCCTCCAAGTGTAATAACTAAAAGAGAAACTAACAACCCCTTCAATACGTTGTTTAAAAATAATTTCATAAAATCTCCTTGTATAGATAATTCTAACATAAATTAAAAAAAATAGCAATGCCAATTACTACCAATATAATGTTATTTATCTTTAATATAATATTTATTAGATACATTTTTCTTTTATTTATTAATATAATATATAAATATTTTACAAAAATTAAATTTCTTTATTATTTTATTCTTATAAATGTAAAATTATGTATATTTTTATATACATATTATATACTTTTAATAATAAAAGAACTAGTAAAACTAATTCTCTTATAGACCTTCTTCAAGATACATATCAAATAATTCTTTAAATCGATTATAATGAACTACTTCTCTTTGTCTTAACCATAAAAGCGGCCCTAAAACATCTGGATCATCAGTTAAATCAATTAAATTTTCATAAACAGCTCTTGCTTTTTGTTCAGCAGCCATATCTTCCATTAAATCAGCTTTAGGATCTCCTGTTGTTGATACATAAGTAATGGTAAATGGAACTCCATTAGCATCTGTTGGATATAGAGCTTTTTTATGTTCAGCATAATGAGAATCAAGTCCTGCTGCTTTAATTTCCTCAGGAGTTGCATTCTTCATTAATTGATAAATCATTGTTGCAATCATTTCAAGATGAGCAAGCTCCTCCGTTCCAATATCCGTAAGTAAAGCTTTTCCCCTATTATCTGGCATTGTATATCTTTGATTTAAATATCTTAGAGCAGCTGCTAATTCACTTTGAGAACCACCATATTGAGTAACTAAAAGTTTAGCCATTCTTAAATCTTTATTCTTAATATTTATAGGATATTGTAATCTCTTTTCGTATGCCCACATCTTACATCTCCCATGGCCATTTATCTTGTTCCCAAGCATATGGAGTCTTTGTCATATCTCCACTTGAAACCTTAATAGGACCATATCTCCTTTCATAATTTTGCATTAGTTCAAGAGTCATCTTTCGATACTTATTAAACAAATCTAAAGCTTCTTTATCATTTGGAAAATTATCTAAATATAAACTTAAATCATGAGCTGCAAAAGACATTTGACCAATATTTAACATAGCTTCTTCTTGTTCACTATTAACTTTAATCTTATATGGTTGATAATTTTTATACTGATTATATAAATTCTTGAACATATTACCTCTTGTATATCCTTCATAAGGAGTATACAAAGATAATTTATTACTGCTTGCTGATTCATTATAGTTATCTAAACTTAAAGGACCATTATTCATATTACTATTTCCTTTAAAGTTCGTGAAAAAATCTATTTCATCAAACATACTGTAATCCATTTCATCCTCCTATCATTATAATTTATTAATAACAAAAAAATAGTTATAAGACAAATAACTATTTATTTTAAAATTTTTATATCTTTTACATCATCTATAGCAATTATTTCATTATCCATTGTAATTATATGATTATTAACTACACCTGCAATTTGACATTCTTTTTCTTCTTTATCAATATACAAGATTACTCTCGTATTAAAAATATAACTATTTTGATTAATTAATTCTTTAATTTTTTCTCTTACAGTAAGTTTATCATAGTTATTATTATATTTCTTATTTTCTTTAGTTTTTTCTATTTTTACATCTTCTTTTAAACTATCAAAAACTTCTTTATTAGTATGAACTTTACCTTTTAATTCATTTTGATATATTTTAGGTAACTTTTTCAAAATATCACTCCCATTTAAATATATGCTTATTGGTATATATTTATTAATTTTTTTCCATAATAATAACATGAAAACAAATAGAACTAGTATAAATATTATTATTTCGCTTATTATCTTTTCTTTAATTAGTATCTTGACAATTTATACAACCAAAGTCTTCTTAGATTCTTCTTTAGGAAACCTTTATTTAAAACAATTAATTTTTTATTTAATTGGTGGAGTGGTTACTATTTTTATAACTTATAAAGGTTTTAGTCTTATTACAAGATACCATTATTTAATATATATAGGAGTTAATCTCTTATTATTAAGTTTACTCTTATTTGGTATTAGTATTAATGGAAGTAAATGTTGGCTATTTATAGGACCAATTAGTTTTCAACCTAGTGAATTAATGAAGATTAGTTTGATTATTACTTTATCAGCTGTTATTTCTAAATATAAAATGAAACATGATAAATCATTAAAAAAAGAGTTTAGATTACTTTTAAAACTTCTTATTCTAACTCTTATTCCAAGTATTTTAACTTTTCTTGAACCAGATACAGGGGTTGTTATTATTTATTTTTTAATACTTTTAACAATGATAATATTTGCTAATCTTAATAAAAAATGGTATATAATTGGTAGTTTATTGATTATATCTATAATTGGAACTTTCTTATTTTTATATATTTTTGAAAGAGATTTATTTTTAAATATTGTAGGTGATAATATTTTTTATAGATTAGATAGAATTTTTAACTGGGCATCATCTAGTGGATTTCAACTTGAAAACAGTTTAATTGCCATTGCCTCTTCTGGAATAACAGGTTTTGGATTTAATCAAAATCCTGTTTATTTTCCAGAACCCCAAACAGATTTTATCTTTGCAACCTATACAGCTAACTTTGGTTTTCTAGGAGCTATATTTTTAATTTTTATAATTATTATCTTTGATACTTCCATTTTAAGATTAGCAACAACTAAAATTAAACTTCAAGATAAATATATAATCATTGGTATTTTTATCATGCTCTTTTATGGTCAAGTTCAAAATATTGCTATGACTTTAGGACTCCTACCTATAACAGGAATTCCTCTCCCTTTTATTAGCTATGGTGGTTCTTCTTTACTTTCTTACCTATTTATAATTGGAATTATTTTAAATATTAATCGTGAAAGATTACGTTATAGGAATTAAGTTATAAAAAATTACATAAAATTTTTTAGGTGATCTTAATGCAAAAAGTAATAATAAATCCTGTTTATGGTGGTCAAGAATCTGGTAATGTTAGTGGAAATATAATCGAAAAAGATTTTAATTTAGAAATATCTAAAAAAATTTATAATAATTTAAAAAATCGAGGAATTGATGTTTATTTAGTAAGAGATGATGATACTACTTTATCAGACGAAGAAAGACTTTTAATTATAAGTAATTTCTTAAGTGGTAACGATGATGAAGTAATTCTTTTATCTAATATGCTTGCAAGTGGAAATGATTCAGGTGCTGAAATTATCTATGCTCTTAGAAATGATGACGAACTAGCACGTGAAATAAGTAATTATATTGAAGAAGCTGGTCAAAATATATTAAAATATTATCAACTTAGAAACCCCAATAATACTGCTCTTGACTATTATAGTATTATTGGAGATGTAGAAGATAATATTGAAAGTATCATTGTAAGTTATGGTTACCCTACTAACTCCCTCGACAATGATTTTTTAAATAACAATATTGATAATTTAGCTAATGCTGTTTCAGATGCTATTTATGATTATTTAAAAAAAGTTAATATTTATATTGTTCAAGCTGGAGATTCGTTATATAAAATTGCTCAAAAATTTAATACAACAGTTGATGCTATCAAAGACTTAAATAATCTAACATCTAATAATCTTTCTATCGGACAAGAATTATTTATTCCAAGAACAAGTTCTGAAACTCCACCTTCAAATAATAAAGATGAAAATTTCTTTAATTATACTGTTGAATTTGGTGACACTTTATATTCCTTAGCTAAAGAATATAATACGACTGTCAATGTTTTAAAAGAAATTAATAATTTAACTAACAATGCTTTGAGAATTGGTCAAGTTTTAAAAATACCAACAAGAATTACCGAAGAAGATACTAATAACTATATTATTTATACTGTTAAATCTGGAGATTCTTTATATCAAATTGCTAGAAACTATGGTGTAACCGTTGATGAAATAAAAAATTTAAATGGTTTAAGTAGTAATCTTTTATCAATAGGACAAATGTTAAAAATACCAACTCAAATAAATAATAATCAAGAAAATTATTTAACCTATACAGTTAAATCAGGTGATTCTTTATATAAAATTGCTAATTTATATGGAACCTCGGTAGATGAAATTAAAGAATTAAATAATTTAACTAGTAATAATTTATCAATTGGTCAAAAACTAAAAATACCTAATTCTAATACTCCAAGTTATATTAGTTATACTGTTAAGTCTGGCGACTCTTTATATAAAATTGCTAATTTATATGGAACCTCAGTAGATAAAATTAAAGAATTAAATAGATTAACATCTAATAATCTTTCAATTGGTCAAATATTAAGAATACCAACAAGTTAATGATAAATTTAATTATTTTTTAAGTGAATTTTCATTAGGAAGACAATTTATTCTAATTACTAAATCTTTATGAATATCTTCTAATAAATCACGATAACTTTCTGACATACCTACCCAACCAAAATGTTGTCCAAAATATATTCTATTTCTCATAAATTCTTCTTCAAAATAAGTTATATCCAGATTCTCTATAGATTTTACACAAGCATCTGAATACGATTTAAATTCTTTTTCTTCCAAAATCTTTTTAATTAAATCAAATAATTCGTCATTTACTAATTCTCCATTACAAAAATTAGGATTTCTTACTAAATCATAATAAATATGTTCATGTTTTTCCCCAGGTAAATATGTTTTATCGAAATATGTGTCTTTCCATTTATCATCGCTATCTACATAATATCCAAATATAAATTCTTTAGGTATATAATCTAAATCAGCACATACAATATCCATTAAAGATTTACGCCTTTCTTTACTATTCCATTCAGAATGTGTAGTATATCCTAAATATATTTTTTCTCCTTTACTATTTTTTATGATAGCTGGATATAAAACTATTACATTAATTATTTTATGCAAAGAAGAATCTAGTCCAGCACTATAATTATAACATGATAATGTATTAGATATTTCCTCATCATCAACACCTAATATACCTGTAGCCCAAACATTACCATTGATACTATAATAAGAACTATCAATCTTTAATCCATTTTTTAATATATTATTAGCAGTTTCAAGACGTTGTTCAAAATTTCCAAATCTAATAGTATGAAGACCAACTCCAAAATATTTATAAGGTTCAATTTGTTCAATTAACTTATCATCTATTACTTTTTCCACTTTAATCCTCCTATTACATTTATAAAAATAAACTTAAAGAAACCTTTTCTTTTTCTTTATTAATATCAATTACATAAACATCAACTATATCACCAACACTTAAAACATCACTTGGGTGTTTAACATAATTTCTTGATATTTTAGAAATATGAATTAATCCATCATTATGAAGTCCTATATCAACAAATGCTCCAAAGTCAACAACATTACGAACTGTGCCTTGTAGCTTATCATTTATCTTTAAATTATCAATTGTTAGAATATCACTTCTTAAAAGTGGTTTTTCAAGATTATCTCTTGGATCTCTATTTGGTTTTTCAAGAGATTTTATAATATCTTCAAAAGTATATTTATCAATTCCAAGGTCATTACTATAAGTAATGTTTTTTAATTTATTACTTAATTCTTTAGTTCCAATTTCCTCAATATTTGAATCAACTAATTTTAATATTTTTAAAGCATCTTTATAGTTATCTGGATGAATATCAGTTTTATCTAATGGATTATCTCCATCTACTACTCTTAAAAATCCAATTGATTGCTCATATATTTTATCACTCATACCTTTAATTTTTTTAATTTCTTCTCGACTTTTAATCTTGCCAACTTTTTCTTTATAAGAAATTATATTTTCAATCACATTTTTCTTAAGTCCTGAAACATAAGAAAGAATAGAACTAGATGCATTGTTAATATTAACTCCTACTTGATTAACGATCTTAGATACCGTAAAATCAAGAGAAGATGATAAATCTTTAACTGGAACATCATGTTGATATAACCCTACTCCAATACTTTTAGGATCTATCTTAACAAATTCTGATAAACTATCTTGAAGTCGCCTTGCTAAACTAATCGCACTTCTCTTTTCAACTGTTAAATCTGGAAACTCTAAAGCACCAAGTTTACTTGCTGAATAAACACTAGCTCCAGCTTCATTGACAATTATATATTCAACTTTTCTATCTAACTTTTTAATAACATTTACAGCAAATTCTTCATTTTCTCGGCTTGCTGTTCCATTACCGATTGCTATTATATCAACATGATGTTTATTTATTAAATCAATAATTACTTTTTCACTTTCTTCTACTTTATTATGAGGAGGTGCTGGATAAATAACTGTTATATCTAAAACACTTCCATTAGGAGCAACTACAGCAACCTTAGTACCAGTCCTATAGCCTGGATCAAGTGCTAAAACTGTCTTTTCTTTAATTGGCGGAGTTAAAAGCAAACTCTCTAAATTCTTACTAAAGTTTTTAATTGCACTAATATTTGCTTTATCTGTAATACTACTTCTTATTTCTCTTTCAACACTTGGTAAAATTAATCTATCTAAACTATCTTTAATAGCATTTTTAACTATCTCACTACTTTCAGTATTTTTATTTTTAATTACTTTTTCTTCCAAATAATTACTTAAATAATCCTTATCATAAATAAAAGAAACCGTTATAACTTTTTCATGTTCAGCTCTATTAATAGCTAAAACTCTATGAGCTTTAATTCCTAAAATCTTCTCTTCATAATCATAATACATTTCATATACTTTATTATCATCTGGATTATTTTTTTTAACTTTAGTTTTTAATACTCCTTCTTTTTCTATATAACTACGAATAAATTTTCGAAATTTAGCATTATCACTTATATTTTCAGCAATTATATAACTTGCACCTTGAATTGCTTCTTCTTTAGTTTTAACATTCTCATTCAAATACTTCATTGCTTCCTCATTTATATTTGAATTATCAAACTTCATAATTAAAGTAGCCAAAGGTTCAAGTCCATTTTTAATAGCTTCACTTGCTTTAGTCTTCTTCTTTTCTTTATATGGCAAATACAAATCCTCAACATCAACTAACTTAGTACATTTAAGTATCTCTTCTTTAAGTTCTGGAGTCATCATATCCTTCTCTTCAATTAATCTAATAACATCAAGTTTTCTATTATATAAATTTTCTTGATATTTATACATAGTTTCAATCCTTCTAATTGCTTCTTCATCTAAAGCTCCTGTTACTTCTTTTCTATATCTAGCTATAAAAGGAATAGTATTTCCTTCAGATAAAAGTTTTATAACAGCTTCTACCTGTCTTTTACTAATATTTAATTCATTTGTTAAAATTTTTATTATATCATCATTCATATTTATACCTCACTTAATTATTATATATAATTCTTAACTCAAAAAGCAAGCTTTTTTTATATATTTAATTCATGATTAAATCTAGATAAATTTTTTATTGATAAAAACATAGAGAGTAATAATATAAATCACACTCTCTATGTTATAATTTTAAAGATTAGGATTATCTACCAAAAGGTCTCCTAAACTACTTTCTAATATTTTTTTAAATAAATTTTCCGTAATTTTATTCGTATCTTCTTCCTTTAAATCATCAATTGCTATTGCATTACTTACATCAAGTTCTTCCACTTTTTCATTTGTATAATTAGTAACATTATCCATTTCAATTCCAAATGAAATTTCATCACTTTTTACAGTAGCTAAAAGTTTAGATGTCGTTGTTTCTCCTTCAAATTTAATATCCATATCAAAATCAAATGAAACCTTAGTATCAGTTTTATTTTCTCCTTTTAAAGAAAGTCTAATATTTTTTTCACTAGCTTTTCTTAAAGAAAATTCCATATTAACCTCAGAGGTTGTTACTTTAAAACTAATTCCATCTTTAGTTTTTTCTATTTCTAATGTACTATCTAGTTTATTATCTTCATAATCTTCATAAGTAAATTTTGAATCTGTTATTATAATTTTATCTTCTTTATTAACTTCATATTTACCTTTTTCTATCTTAATGATTTCATTTTTTTCTTTATCATTAGATATTGTAATATTACTTATATCCTTAGTAAATCTATTCATTTGAACTTCAATTTTAGTGTTTTTTAATCCTGTTCCTATTGTTGTATTAAAATCTTGTTCTTTGATTATATTTTTTAATTTACTATCTTTTTCACATAACTCTTTAAACTTATCTTGTACCTTTTTCATATTAGCTTCTGTAATATTATAAGTATATTTAACATCAGTAAAACTAATATTACTACTTTCCATATCAATTTCTTTTAAAGCTTCAAAATAGTATTTCATATAGCTTTCAACTATAATTTTAACATCATCAATTGTATATGTTTCTTTCATTAACTCTTTCATACTTGAAAATACATTAGTATCTGATTTCATAAGTCTTATAACTTTATCATATAAATCTTTAGAGTTAACATATAATGAATCTTTATCTAAATAAAAATCCCCCTCTAAAAAACTTTCATTTTTTTCTTTTAAATCAATATTTAATCTTAATTTTTCATCTTGATAAGATGTAATAAAATCATAATCAATTGTACAATCTTTTAAAACTTCAAGTTCTTCTCCTACATTAAATTTAAGAGAACCTTTATTTTTAATAGTCTTAAGTTCATTATTGGTTTTAAAGTCAGAAAACGTATCTAATATATCTTCAACATATCCTGTTGTTTTAGTAGATACTTCATTCAAATATGATTTTGGAGTAACTCTTACAAAAAATAAATAATAAAATCCTCCACCTAAAGCTAATATTAAAATTAAAATCACTACAATAATTCCAATTATTTTTCCATTACTTTTCTTTTCTACAAATTCTTGATCCATATATACCTCCTATAAATCATCATCTAGATCATCTTTTTTTATTTCTTCAATTTCTTTTATTTCTAAACCTTCTACTTTATACTTATCATAGATAGTATCTAATAATTTTTCTAATTTTTGTACATTTTCCTTAGTTATTTCAATATTATAATTTATATTATTAATATTATTATTTTTCTTAATAGTTAAACTTTTAACTTCAACATGATTTAAATCCATAAATTCTTTTAATTCTTTTTTTAAAGATGTAATATTCTTTGAAACTTTTAATTTTAATTCATACAAATATATTAAATGTTTGGTATTACTTATTTCATTAATTAATTTATTAACATAACGAAGAATAGTATTCGCAAATAAAAGTAAAGCTGTTCCTAAAATTGCTTCTTTAATAGCTCCTCCAGCACATAAAACCCCAATTGCAGCATCACACCAAAGGGTAGCTGCTGTTGTAAGACCACGTATTTTTTTACCATCTTTTAAAATAACACCAGCTCCTAGAAAGCCTATTCCTGCAACAACCTGTGAGGCAATACGTGATATATCACTAGCTCCAACCGAAAAAGAAAATGTTACAAAAAGAAATGCTCCGAGAGATACTAAAATTGTAGTTCTTAGACCTATAATCCTTTTTCTATATTGTCTTTCGATTCCAATTAAAAAGCTTAAAGAAAAACAAATAAGTAAAGTATAAACAAATTCTTCAAATTCCATTTTTAACTCCTTTCTATTCTATTTTTTTATATCAAAGGATACTTATGAGTTAAT
Organism: uncultured Bacilli bacterium; assembly: GCA_947629135.1. Classification (GTDB taxonomy): domain Bacteria; phylum Bacillota_I; class Bacilli_A; order RF39; family UBA660; genus RUG591. The sequence goes on from CANRCN010000004.1 coordinate 21,897, forward strand.
TCCAAAACTCGTTTTTCTTCTTCTTTTAATAATTTTTCATCATTAGGATTTTTTAAGACATTATATATTATCTCAGCAACAATTTTAAATTCCTCTTCTTTGAAACCACGAGTAGTCATAGCAGGAGATCCTATCCTAACTCCACTTGCTTCTGTTGCTTTTAATGTTTCATTTGGAATTGTATTTTTGTTTAAAGTAATATGAATTTTATCAAGTAATACTTCAGCTTCTTTACCAGACAAACCAAACGTTTTATGTACATCAACTAAAATTAAATGATTATCTGTTCCACCTGATATTAACCGTACACCTTTTTCTTTAAATACTTCAGCCATTGCCTTAATATTTTTTAAAACTTGTTCTTGATAAGATTTAAATTCAGGCTTTAAAGCTTCTGCAAAACATTCAGCTTTACCAGCGATTACATGCATCAATGGTCCACCCTGAATACCAGGAAAAATAACTTTATTAATTTTTTTAATTATTTCAGGATCATTTGTTAAAATTAATCCTCCTCTTGGTCCTCTCAGAGTTTTATGAGTTGTTGAAGTTACAACATCTGCATATTTACATGGATTTTCATGAAGATTAGCTGCAACTAATCCTGCAATATGAGCCATATCTACCATTAAATAAGCACCTACTTTTGATGCAATTTCTTTAAATCTTTTAAAATCTATTTTTCTTGGATATGCACTAGCTCCAGCAATAATCATTTTAGGCTTTTCTTTTAAAGCTATTCTTTCAATTTCATCATAATCTAATACCTCAGTTTCAGGATTTACTTTATAAGAAACAATATCATAATCAATTCCACTAAAGTTTAAAGAATATCCATGAGTTAAATGACCACCCGCATCCAAACTCATTCCCATTACTTTATCTCCATGATTAAGAAGAGCTCGATAAACCGCCATATTAGCACTTGAACCTGAATGTGGCTGAACATTTGCATATTTTACATTAAATAATTCACATGCATACTTTATAGCTAAGTCTTCAACCATATCAATATATTCACAACCACCATAATAACGTTTACCACTGTAACCTTCGGCATACTTATTAGTTAAAATACTTCCTTGTAATTCTCTTACATACTTTGAAGTATAATTTTCTGATGCTATTAATTCAATATTTTCACTTTGTCTTTTTTCTTCAAGTTCCAAAGCTCTTTTTAATTCTTTATCCATTTTTACCACCATATTAATTATATAAAAAAAAATCCTAAAAATCTAGTCTTTTTAAACAAAGAACAAAAGTAATTTAAAAAAGATTGTAAATTACTAATAGTTTCATTATATAAAAAAAGAAACCACTAATTTGGTTTCTTTATATTTTATTCAGCAACAGTACATTTTGCAGAATCTGAACAAGTATTTTGACAAATTAACTTATCATTCTTTTCGTCATATTGATTACCATTAGTATCTTTTAGTTTTGATGTATAAGTATAATTTTCAGCTACTTTTGGAGATTTAGTATTAGCATATCTAGAGTTAATATCTAAACAATAACCATTAGTCCATCTTCTTTGAGAAATTTTCTTTCCTGTACTTGGATTAATTGTACATGCATTTTCATCAGCTGCTTCTACAATCTTATAGCAATTACTTTCATCTGTACCTAAATATCCATAGCCTTCTTTACATGCATCATAATCTTTAGTAGTTATCTTTTTATAACGATAACATGTTTTCTCTACATATACTGTAACTTTAGCCTCTTTTGTTAAAGGTACTTTTGAATCTGGGTTCGTATATTCTATTACAATAGTTGCTGTACCTTTAGCTAAAGCTTTAAGTGTTTTATTATCTTTTACAGATATTATTTTAGTATTTTTAGATTTAATTTTTACTTTTGGGTCAGAAGTTTGTTTTTCAGTTTCAGAAATTACTAATTCATATGTAACATCATATGTTGCACCTTTTTTAAGTGAAACATCATCTAAATTAGTAAATCTAATATCTGTATAACTAGCTTTTCCTGATTGAACTTTAACTTTTACAGTAGCTGTAGTTTTATAACCATTTGCTTTTACCTTAATAGTTGTTGATCCAACTTTTTTAGGAGTAACTACTCCAGTGTTTTTATCTATTGAAACAATTTTACTATCTCCAACTGTATAAGTAAAGATATTATCATTAACACCAAGATCTTTATTATTAGCAGAATCATGAGCACGGCAATCGATTGTAATTCCTTCTTCACCATTTACCAAATACATATTTGGTCCACAATCAAGACTATCTATCTTAGCTGGTTGTTCTGTAACTGTAACATCAAGAGTTCCTTTTACTTCATTACCTTCTGCATTAACATAAGTTCCTGTAATAGTTGCTGTACCAGCACTAATTGGAGTAACCTTATTATCTTCAATTGTTAAAACTTCAGTATTAGAACTTGTATATGTAACTGTAAGACCAGATGTTACTTTATTCTTACTATCTTTTGTTACACCTGCTGAATAAGAAAGTGTTAAATTATTATCAACTACTGAAACTTTTGTCTTAGCTGTTTTACCTTGTTTTAAAGTAATTCCAAGATAATTATAAACTGTAGGAGCTTTTTCAACTGTAATATTAACATTAACTTTTAATTTATTAGCTGTAACTTTAATCTTAGTAGAACCTTTCTTTACTGCTAATACTTTACCTGTACTATCAACAGTTGCAATTTTTTTATCAGATGTTTTAAATGTTGGATTATCTCCTTCTACTATTTGTTGTTTTCTTGTAGCATCATATTTATCTACAAAGAAGCAACTTAAAATTTTATCCTTTCCTGCAGTAAGAGTTAATTTATTACCATTTTCGCATTCAATGCTACCTGGAACAAACTCTTCAGATACATTTAATACTAAAACTCCCTTATAAACTTTTGGATTTTTACCACTTGTTTTTCCTTCAACTGTTATAGTTATACTCTTAGCCTCTGTTGAAGCTGGAGCAGATACTTTAAAGCTATTCTTTTTAATTGTTTGAGTACCACTTTCAGTTGAAGTAGTAACTGTAGCACTTGCTAATCCTAACTTACTCCAGTTACTAATTTTTATTGTTCTAGTTTCACCCTTGCTAATATTTGATCCTGTCGTATGATCAAATGATAATTCTTTATCAATAATTGTGTAAGTTGATAATCCACTATAAGTTGTTTTCTTTTTATCAACTTTACAAGTAAATTCATAATTTGTCTTTTGTTTAGCAACATAGTAAGGTTTTTCACTTGTACATTTACTAGTATTTTTAGTAAGAGTTGTTTTAGTTAATGTACCAGTTTTACATAAATCAGATGCTGCATAACAAGTATCATATAAGAAAGTAAATTTTTGAGAATCTATTTCTTCTTCACTATTATCATCAATAACAGATACTTTAGCAATAAAAGTATAACCATTACTATGACCAGTAATATAAGTAGTACCTACTTCAACACCTTCTATATAACCTTCACTTATTTTAGCAACAGCCTCATTTGTAAGAACCCAATCAGTTGCTTTATTTGCTTCTCCTACTGTGAAATAACTTCCAAGTGAAACAGAAGATCCTACTGGAACACTGAATTCAACTGATATTTCCTCACCTATTTTATAAGATGCTGGTTCTAATTCAATTGTCTTTTTATTTCCTGGCAAATAAACTGATGCACGAATTTGAATATTACCATATGAGCCAGATTTAAATGTTAAATTTTTAGAAAGTGGTAATTTTTTATTAATATCACTTAATTTAGCATTAGAAATTGTATTGTCCTTTGAAACAATTTTAAATGTTGTTTTAGAAAGGGTTACATAATCAGTATATCCTTGACTTTCTAAGTCTAAAGATAATTTAACTTTAGTATCACTTTCTCTTTCGAAAATAATTGGAGTTTTCTTTAATGCTTCTATTTCAATATCACTTAATTTTTTAGTTGGAGTTACAGTCTCACTTGAAGCTTCATTAGCAACTTTAATTACTATAGAATTAGATTGAGCTCCAACAGCAGCAGTAATCGTTGCTTGACCATTAGCTTTTCCATAAACACTTCCTCCAGCTGTAACTGTTGCAACGTTTGGATTACTACTTGACCAAACAATAGTCTTTTCTGTTGCATTTTTTGGCCATACTTCAGCTGTTAAATCAATTGTTGAACCTTTTTTAATTGTTGTTCCACTTGGTGCAGAAATTGTCAACTTAGAAGCTGCAACCTCAGCAACATTAACCGTAACATTTACACTTACACCATTAGCAGAACTTATTTTTATTTCAGTAGTTCCAACTGAAAGACCATAAATTACACCATCTTCATTAACAGTTGCAACTTCCTCATTCATACTTTGATATATGAATTTATTATTACCAGTATCACTTTCAGCTTCTAATTTTCTAGTTTCTCCAGTTCCAATTGTAATTGTTGATTCTGTAACTGTTAAATAACTTGGTGCTTCAACTCCATCAGATACAATAACTATAGAATCACCAATTTTACTTGCCATTTTTTTAGCACTCATTTCTTGAACACCAGTTGAAGTTTCACTAGATGGTTTAACTGTTATAACAGCTTTTCCTTTAGCTAAAGCCGTAACATTACCTTCTGAATCAACACTAATAACATCAGGATTACTACTAGTCCATTCAAAATTAGCAACTGTTGCATTTGGATCATAGTTAACTGTTAATCGTTTTGATTCACCAATTGAAAGCTTGTCAGTATCATCTGGGAAAGTAACATAATCAGATGTAACTTCTTCATCGGTTACATCAACTGTTAAAGTAGCAACTAAGTCATTAACAGTTCTAGCTGTAATTGTTGTAGTACCAACAGCAACACCTTCGATTAAACCTTCCTTAACAGTTGCAACATTAGGATCTGATGAAATCCAAGTTACAACATCTTCTGTAACATCAGGTGGAAGTAATATAAATCCAACCTTTCTAGTTGTACCATATCTTAATTTCAAATAATTTGTTTCTAATTGAATTGAATATGGGAATATTAATTTAGTCTTATCTGGAAGTTCAAAATAAACTTTTTTATTTTTACTATCTGTAACTATTACTTCACAAGTAGCACTAGCATTTCCATCTTTTGCTCTTACAGCAATTGTAGCCATACCAAAGCCAACTGGATATACTCTACCACTTTGATCAACTATAGCAACACTTTCATCACTTGATGTAAATGATAAATCTTGATTAGTAGCATTATAAGGCTCTGTTAATACCTTTAATAACTGAGATGTTGTCTTATTACTTAAATCAAAGACAATTCTTTCACTACTCAACTTTATATCATTTATACTAACTTTCTCTTTAGTAACTGATAAATTACTTTTTTCAATTACAGTATCATCAGCTGTTGATTTAATTGATATAGTTGTAGTTCCTTCTTTTATAGGTGTTATATATCCTGTTGTAGGATTAACTTCAGCTACACTTGGATCACTGCTTTCATAATAAACATTTTTAGCAGTTGATGACTCAGGATATACTTGATAATCATATTGATATGATTTACCTTTTTTTACACCAATATTACTTGCATTTAGTAATATAGATTCTGGTCCTACTTTATCAACCTTAATTACCCCTGTATAAACTAATGCAAATCCTCCTACTAGAGCAATTGTTGCAACCAAAGAGATTATCATTAAAACTCTTAACATTTTTTTACTTGCAGGTGTATTTTCAACTCTATATGGTTGTTCATTAGTTTGTGATTGTTGATTAAATGTTTGATTATTTGTTTGATAGTTATTATAAATACTATCTTTTTGACTATTATTCATTTCTCCTCCTTTAGTTTTAATAATCTTTAACCTTATACTAGTAAACTAAGTTACAAATCCAGTAAGTTTAATCATTATTAATATACTCCTTCCTATTTTCTATAATTATATCTTATCATAGTCTTTTTGAAAATTCAATAATATTCATTTTTTTTTACACTTTTTTTGTAAATTTTTTTATATATATAATAAGGTTGTAAAATTTAATTTTTATTTTTTTTCAAAACTATCTTCTCAAATGAAAAAAAATATAGTATAATGATATAAGAATAAAAAGAGGTGAATATTATGGTAGAATATGATTTTAAAAATGATGAAATTGCCAACATTGCTAATAATATGATCATTTATGCTGTAAGCAAAAGAGCCAGCGATATTCACTTTGACCCATGTGATCAAGGTTTAAAAGTTAGACTAAGAATTGATGGTGTTTTACAAGATCATGCAATTGTTCCGATTGCTTATCAAAAAAACTTAACTACCAGATTAAAATTAATTTCTAATATGAATATAACTGAATCACGTCTTCCTCAAGATGGAGCTATCAAAGACACTATTAACGGAATTGATTTGGATATGCGTGTTTCTTCTTTAAATACTAATTTAGGAGAAAAAATCGTTATTCGTATTCTTGATTATACTCAAAGTACTCATGGTTTAGAAGCTTTAGGTTTTACACCTAGAAATCTTGTTAAAATTAAAAAAATGATTGAGGTTCCGAACGGAATTATCCTTATAACTGGTGCTACTGGTACTGGTAAAAGTACTACTGTTTATACAATGCTTCAACATTTAAATAAAGAAGAAACAAACATAATTACAGTTGAAGACCCAATAGAAATGAATATTGAAGGTATTAACCAAGTTCAAGTTAATAGTGAAATTGGACTTACATTTGGACGAGTTTTAAGAAGTATTTTAAGACAAGACCCAAACATTATTCTAATTGGAGAAATTCGTGACTCTGAAACTGCTCAAATTGCCGTTCGTGCTTCTATTACAGGTCACTTAGTTTTTTCAACAGTCCATACTAATAACTCTTTATCAACAATTGAACGTTTACTTGATATGAATGTTGAAAGATATTTACTTTCAAGTGCCTTAACTGGTATTGTTTCACAAAAATTAGCTAGACGACTTTGTCCACATTGTCGAAAAAAAAGACCTACTACTACATATGAAAAAGCAGTATTTAAAGAAATACTTAATAAAGATGTATCAGAAGTATATGATGTAAATGGTCATTGTGAGAATTGTCGTAATGGCTACTATGGTCGTATTGCAATTCAAGAAGTTTTATTAATAAGTGATGATATAAGAAATGCTATCAACGACCCATCAATTTCTAGAGAAGATTTGAGAGAATTAGTTTATACAAGCGATGTTACTACTCTACTTCAAGATGGACTTGAAAAAGTTTTAGAAGGAATAACTACTTTTGAAGAAATCTATAAAAATGTGGCAATTGATAATGAACTTGATGAAAAATATATGGAAGAAGATTACTTTGAAGAAGTTGAAGAAATTAATGAAAAAAATAAAGGTGCAACTATTGATAATCCTGACGTTATAGAGCCAAAAACTCAAACAAATACTGTTGATGATGTTGAAGAAATTATTTAAGCAGCTTAGCTGCTTTTTGTTTGACCTATTAATCCACCTAAATAATAATCTGGAACCATTCCTTGAATTAATTTAACTGCTAATGGAATAATAACTGTAATTTTAAATTCATTTGAAGCAAGTGGCAAAAACATTTTTATATTTGCATTAACATTTATAAAAACTTCTACTAAAGAATTATTTATTCCATATTCGGTTACCTTTGTTTCAACACTAGGATTAACTGAACTAATAATTTCCATATTAATTGGAATTTTAGGTCCTAAATTATTTAAAAAAGTTGAATTAAAAACAACTCCACTTGGAATATAAAAAATATTATCTGAAACATTATATTTTTTTAAAACAGTTGGACTTTTTTCACTTATTAATTTAATATTTTCGTAAACCACATCAGCAATACTTGAAATAACCCTATTTAAAATGACAGGATCAAAATCCACCATTGTCATATTAGTATTACCATCACTTTTAATTATAAAAAGTTCATCATTTTTAAATTCATTTGCTAAATTTTCTGAAACGGATTTATTAATAACAGTTGTAACTAAAGTTTTCATCTCCCCTTCTGCATAATTCATATAAATAGGCATCACTTTACGACTTAAAAGACTCAAAAATAAGATACTAACAATTATTATAAAGATAATAATTATAAATAATTTTAAAATTTTTTTCTTCATATCTAATAAAATTATATAAAATTGATTTACTTTTTATGTTTTTTTTGATATACTATTGTATAGAATAGAGGTGTATTCAAAATATGGATAATATTTTAGGACAAATTGATTTAGAAAAATTAAATATAAAGGATTTAGCTTTATTATTAAAACTAATAGCTGACCCTTCTGTAAAGAAAGATGACGTTGAGGTGATTTAAATGGATTCTAGAAATAAAATAATTGATCAAATATTTAAAATACTAGCTCCACTTCGAGCTACTTACAAAAATGAGGTTGAAAAAGTTAGTAATGATTTATTAATTGGTTATACTCAAAGTTTAGATGATTTTATTAACAAGTACTATGGAAATAGTTCCTATAGTCCTGAGTTAGTATCTTTAATCGTGAATTTAGTTAATCAAGGAATAATTCCTGCTACTTACCTTGATGAAGTTAACAAAAAAAATGTTCAAAATGCTCCTCATGAAATTACTTATAAACAAGTAAGTGTTAAACCTCTTAATGTCAAAATAATTACTTTTAATAAAATTCAAGCTCACAAAGATTTAGCTAAACTTGATAAAACTAAATATCCTGTTTCTCTATTTGAAGAAAAGAAAGAAGAACAAGAAGATATTCCAATTGAATTAATTCATACTAATCCAAATTTAGCTCCTGTTGAAATTTCTCCTGATGAAGATACATTACCTGATATTGTATTACCTAAAGAAGATTTTAATATGGAAATGCCTGAAATTGGAAAAGTACCTATGCCTATTGAAACTCAAATAGCACCTGAACAACCAGTTAATGTTCAACTTCCTGATATTAATCCTGCTCCAGCTATTAATCCTAGTCCAGAGTTAAATATTACTCCACCAACTTTAGAAGCTCAACCAATTATGTCTAAAGAAGATATTTTCAATAGTATTAATAATCAAGATAACGATCAATTTAATATAAAAGATTATCTAAATACTCCTGTTGCTCCAACAGTTAATAATGAAAGTGAAACTGAAAATCCTGATTTAAAAAATACATCTCAATTTGGTCAAATATTACAATTTCCACTTAATAATCAAGCAGTACCTGCTCAACAAGTGGCTTTAGAAACAGCTCCTCAAGTTGCACCTCAAATGACAAATGTTGTTCCTATGCCTAACGTTCAACCAATTGCCGAAAATCAAGTTGCTATGCCTGCACCTACTCCTGAAGTTCAAATGCCAACTCAAACTACATATCAACCAATAAGTCAATATATAGAGCCAGCTGTTCAACCAATTGCTGAAAATCAAGTTGCAATTGAAGCACCTACTCCTGAAGTTCAAATGCCAACTCAAACTACATATCAAACAACAAGTCAATATATAGAACCTGCTATTCAACCAATTGCTGAAAATCAAGTTGCAATTGAAGCTCCTACTCCTGAAGTTCAAATGCCAACTCAAACTACATATCAAACAACAAGTCAATATATAGAGCCAGCTGTTCAACCAATTGCCGAAAATCAAGTTGCTATGCCTGCACCTACTCCAGAAACTCAGATACCAACTCCAATTGCAATGCCTGAAATTGAAATGCCACAACCTGTTTATTATCAAGAGACAAATTATGAAGAACCAATACCAACACCAACTTATCAAGAACCAATTTCAGTTGATTTACCAACTCCTGAACCAGAATACACTACTCCACCTATTCCTCAACCAGAAACATACATGGTGGCTGAAACACCTAAACAAGAGGCAGAATCATCATCTTATTCTAAAGAACAATTAAGAGAAGAAATAGTTGCTGAAGTTCGTGAAGAAGTAAAAAAACAAGTTACTAAAGAAATAACTGAAAAAATTAGATTAGAAGAAAAAAATAATATTGTTAAAATTCAAAATGACTATATGAACAATGCTACTGCTTTCATTCAAGGTTTAAATGAAAAATCTGAAGAAGAAATTTATATGTCTTTAAGATATTTGAATGATTTAAAATATATGAGTCATTGTATAGCTCATTTGAATATAAATACTCTTGAAAGATTTTACAAATTTATTGAAAATAAAATTAATTCTCCTCAAAGTGAATTCATGGATGGTTTCATTGAAAAAAGAATTAGAGAAAATCTTCCTTCTGATTTACTTGAAGCATTTGATGAACAAGAAAGAGAATTGAAAAAAGTTGCATAGAAATATGCATTTTTTTTATTTGTTAAAATAAGCTTAATTAGGTGGTATTTATGAATATAAATAAAAAAGTAATATTTAAATATTTAAAAGGATTCTTATTCTTCTTTATCCCCTTTTTGATTAGCTTACTTTTAATTACTACCTTCTATTACTTTGATATTTTAAATAATCAAATTATTAAATACTTTAAAATAATTATTATAATAATTTCTACATTATTAGGTGGTTTTATAGTAGGATACGAAAGTGAAAGTAAAGGCTATTTAAGTGGAATAAAATTAAGTGGATTAATCACTTTACTATTTCTAATACTTAATTTAATCTTTAAAGGATTTAAATGGTATCATCTCGTTTATTATTTAATAATAGCAATCACAACTACAATTGGATCAATGATTGGAATTAGTTTCAAAAAATAAATTTGTAAAAAACATTAAATTTTCACCAAATTTTCATAATTATAAGTTATAATATATTTTGGTGATTGAGATGAATGTATTGATAATTGATGATGAGGAATTAATTCGAAACGTCGTTAAAGAATATTGTTTAAACGAAGGGTATACAGTATATGAAGCAAGTGATGGAATTGAAGGTTTAGATGTTCTAGAAAAAGAAAACATTGATATAATTGTCCTTGACATTATGATGCCAAAAATGGATGGATATACTTTTTTTCAGAAAATGAAAGAAAAATACAATATTCCAACAATTGTTTTAAGTGCTAGAGGTGAAGAATATGATAAATTATTCGGTTTTTCAATTGGAATTGATGATTATTTAACAAAACCTTTCTCACCTAAAGAATTAATTGCTAGAATTAAAGCTATTTTAAAAAGAAGTAATAATAATAATTTAGAAGAAATTTACACATATAAAGGTATTAAAGTTGATTTTAAAGGAAGAGTTTTATATATTGATGATAAAATAGTTGACATCACACCTAAAGAATTTGATATCCTAGCCTATTTTATAAAAAATCCTAATACAGCTATTACTAGAGATCAAATCTTAAATAAAGTATGGGGATATGATTACTTTGGAGATGAAAGAACAATTGATACACATATAAAAATACTAAGAAATAGTATGGGGAAATATCGTGACTTAATTGTTACAGTTAGAAGTATAGGATATAAATTTATCTGCGATGAAAAGTAAAAGCTTAATTTTAAAAATATTTCTCTATCTTAGTATCTTCTCTTTTTTAATCTTAATCTTCATTTGGATATTTCAAATTTTAATGTTAAATAATTATTATGAATATTATAAAACAAATGAACTTTCTAATACTCTTACTTTAATTAAAAATAATTATGAAAAAGATAGCTTTTCTAAAACTTTAGAAAATGTAGCTTATAGCACCGATTTCTGTGTTGAAATAGTTAAAAACTCTGAAACAATTTATTCAAACATTCAAAATAATAAAGGTTGTATTGATACTAGTACTAATAAACGTGTGATAAAAAAGAAAATCGAATTCATGCAAAGTGACAAAGAATATTTCAAATTAAAAATAATCAATCCAACTTTTGATAACATGACTTTACTCTATGGAGTTAAACTTGATGATTATAATTATGCCTTTTTGAATACTTCACTTGAACCAATTGATACAACCGTTGATATCTTGAAAAGCCAACTTATAATTGTAACTTTCATTGTTGTTATTCTTTCAATTGTCATAGCTTACTTTATCTCAAAAACTTTATCTAAGCCTATTACTAAATTAACAAAATCTGCAAAAGGATTATCTAATGGCAATTACAATGTTGACTTTAATGTTGACAGTGATATTTTAGAAATTAAAGAACTTGGAGAATCATTAGATTATGCTAAAGACGTTATGAAAAAGACTGATGAATTAAAACGAGATCTTTTAAGTAATGTTTCACATGATTTAAAAACACCTCTTACTATGATTAAAGCTTATGCTGAAATGGAAAGAGATTTTGAAAGTGATAAAGAAAAAAGAGAAAATAATATGAATATTGTAATTGAAGAAGTTGATAGATTAAATGGATTAGTAAATGATATCTTGAATCTATCTAAACTTGAAAGCAATATGGAAGAATTAAATTTAGAAGAATTTGATTTAACTAAACTTATCAATACTATTTTAAATAGATTTAAAATATTCTCTTATACTAAAAGTTATGAATTTAACTTTAATTATAAAGAAGAATTAATAATTAAAGCTGATAAGCAAAAATTAGAACAAGTAATTTATAATTTAATTGGCAATGCTATTAATTATACAGGAAGTGATAAAAAAGTTTTCATTAATGTTATTCCAGATAAAAAATATGTTCGAGTTGAAATAAGAGATACTGGTAAAGGTATTAAAGATGAAGATATTAATAAAGTTTGGGATAAATATTATAAGAGTGAAAAAAAATATAAACGTAATACTGTTGGAACGGGAATTGGTTTATCAATTGTTAAAAATATCTTCATTCTTCATGGATATAAATATGGCATTATTACTAAAGCTAATAAGGGTACAACTTTCTGGTTTGAAATACCAAAAAAATAGGACTAAGTCCTATTTTTATTTACAAATTTTTAGTTACTAACTAACTATTCTCCTACTTTAGTTCCGCATTCTGAACAGAATTTACCAGTAACTGGAGCTCCACAATTAGTACAGAATTTAGCTTTAGCAGTTGTTTTTGGAGCATCTTCCTTTGGAACTTCTTGTTTAGAAGCCTCTTCTTTTTTCTCTTCATTTTGTTTTACATAGTCAAGTGGATTACCAATAGTCTTACCAGCAGCCATATTCATCATACCAAGTCCCATGAACCCAGTTCCAGCTCCATTTTCATTACTAGCAGCATTTTCCATTGCTGTTGCTGTCGCATCAACCATTCTACCAGTTGCATATTCACTTCTAGAATACATACTTGCATTATCAAATTTCTCAATTCTGGCACGTGATTCATCATCTGGTGTAATTTTTTCAATTGCAACACTAACAACTTCCATACCTCTTAAAGTCTTCCAAGTTTCATCTAAAGCTTCATTCATATGTTTAGCAATTAATAATTGTTTACTAGGTAAACTTGAGAAAATTACTCCTTCATGAGCACACTCTTGTAAACTTACATCAAGAGCACTAACAAATTCAGCATTAGCTTGATTCATTAATTCATCTTTCGTATAAGTATCGCTTACTGTTCCTGCAATATTTGAAATAAATGCAAATGGATCAGATATCTTAAAAGAATACATTCCATAGTAACGAATATAAATATTCTTATATTCTGGATCTGGATAAGACATAGGTGATGAAGAACCAAACTTATTATCAATTATCTCTTTAGTATTAACATAAAAAATAGCTTGTTCTTTACTAACTGCACCATTATATTTAAATCTTTCCCACATTTCTTTAAACATTCCACCAAATTGACCTGCAAATAATGATGGTGATGAAGATGTGTCAAATGTGTAAATACCAGGTTCAGCCGTTGCATCTAAAATCTTACCTGAATCAAATATCAAAGCAACTTGACCAGGTGCAACCTGTATCCTACTCTTGTTGGATATTACTCCATTTTTAGTTGTCTTTTTTACAACTAACGTATCATTGTTTAAACTTTCACAACTAATATAATCTTCCCATTGATCATGTAAAGTACTAGTAATAGATGTAAAAGCTGATTTAATCAATCCCATAATTTCACTCTCCTATTACCATTATACTAGACTTTTTTCTTTTTTTCAATCACTTCTTTGATTTTACATCAATAATTTGATTATCCATCTCAAATATTACCTTTTTTACATCTAAAGAATCAAAAATACTAGATGCAAGTGAATATGTTACTTCTTCTAAATTATCATTATTTAAAGAAGAAAATGTAATTGTTAATATATCATCATCCAAACTAAAATCCTTAACATCTGTTTTATAACTTAAATAACTACTTAAATTAGTATTTGAATAATAATTGCCTTTCAAAGAATCAATTATTATTTTAACTTTATCATCTTTACTATTTAAATACCTAGTTACAGGAACATAATAACTATTATCATTATCATTAAAAACATAATATAATACTATTTTCATGCTATCTTTTAAACTATTAATTTCATAGCTTTTATTTATTCCAAAAGAACTATTTAATAAAAGAGGTAAATTTTTATTACTTTTTTCTAGCTTTTCTAAATCTTCACCTTCTATTTTTATCTTAATATTCTCTACTCCATCTATTTCTAATAAACTATAAACTATACTTTCAACTACTTTTTCTTCTAATTTATCACTTACTTTTAATAAATCTTTACTAAAATCAACTATTAAAGTCTTATCTTTAAATTCTATATTATTTATCTTAGTATTACTAGGTATTAATCCTTTTAAATTACTATATTTTCTATTATTAACAGATAAATTATTAATAATATTCTCTGCCATATTTTCAATTTTATCTTTATCAATTAAAATATCAACACTTACTAAGTAATTATCTTTGTTAAGTAAATAAATATGAGTTGTATTAAGATTAGAAACAAATTCTACTTCTTGTAATTGATCATTATTATTATCTTTGAATGAATTAAAAGTAAAAGTAACTAACATAATAAATAAAACTAATGTAGTTAAATATATTCTTTTTAAAGCTTTTCTTCTAAGCATTTTATCACCTATTTAAAGATATGAAAAAGCATACTTAAATAGTACGCTTTAAAGTGATATTTCATTTAATTTTAATAGTTCAACAACCGCAGCAGCCCTTCCTTTAACACCTAGTTTTTGCATTGCATTTGATATATGATTTCGAACAGTTTTCTCACTTATTTTTAAAATTTTAGCTATTTCTTTGGTTGTTTTATTTTGGATTAATAAAGTAAATACCTCTTTTTCTCTACTTGTTAATATATTTTTCATAATTCTCCTCTATATAGTATCACTTTATTATATGCAGGAGATTAAGATTTGTAAATTATTCTTTAAAACTAACTGATATATACATTTTATCTTGAAATTCCTCTTGTAAACTTTTCATAATATTAACAGCCAAGGTATTATCATGAGTTTTTGAATTTATTACAACATCTACTATATCATCAGATATTTTAACAAAACTATTTAAACTAAATTCATCTTTAATTTTCTTTTCTAAAGTTTCTTCCATGGTACTTATTTCTGAAATGGCTCTTAAATCTTCATATACTTTATTTTTTTCATCAACTGTTAAAGTTTTATCAGATAGTTTTTCTTGTAATTCATCTATCAAAAGCATTCTTTCTTCTTCAAGTTCTACTCGCATACTAGTAATTAATTCACTTTCTTTTATATCTACTCCATCCTTTGAAACTTCATTTGTCTTATCATTACTTTCTTTATTAACATAATTACTATTATTAGTAAGCAATAATTCATTTGGCATTGTAATATAATAAACACTTAAAACAAGTGCCAAACTAGTTAAAGTTAAAAACCATAATCCTTGTTTATTAACCATTTGTTAGTCCTCCTACTTCATTATATTAATAATCGCACTTTTTATTACAAAAAATAAATTTAAAAAATTCTTATAATATAAAAAAAGAAGATATTTAAAATTAATCTTCTTTTTCTTTAAATTTCTTATCAAGTTCTTGATAATAATTATATCTATCTTTAGCATTTTCCAAATTTTCTTC
Organism: uncultured Bacilli bacterium; assembly: GCA_947629135.1. Classification (GTDB taxonomy): domain Bacteria; phylum Bacillota_I; class Bacilli_A; order RF39; family UBA660; genus RUG591. The sequence goes on from CANRCN010000004.1 coordinate 37,790, forward strand.
TAAAAGTTCTTTATATTCATCAGGATTTAATTTCTTTAGTGTACGATATCTATCTTCACCTGCTATAAATTCATAATATTTAGAAAAATCTGCTTCTGTATCTAAATCAAAACCTTTAGTTGGATTATATCTAAATAATGGAAAATATCCACATTCAACAGCTAATTTTTGTTCTTCAGTTGAATTCATTCCTTTTAAAATGCCATGAGCAATACAAGGAGCATAAGCAATAATAATACTTGGTCCATTATAACTAACAGCTTCTTTAAAGGTTTTTAAAGTATGAGTCATACTAGCACCTAAACTAACTGTTGCAACATATGCATTCTTATATGTTAAAGCAATCTTGGTTAAATCTTTCTTATTGGTTTTCTTACCATATGCCGCAAATTTAGCAACAGCACCTATTTGACTAGACTTACTTGCTTGGCCACCAGTATTAGAATATACTTCCGTATCAAGTACTAAAATATTAACATTATAGTTACTTGCA
>CANRCN010000005.1 GCA_947629135.1 uncultured Bacilli bacterium
TGTGGTATATTATAATTAGTATACATAAAATACTCCTTTCCAAGATATTTTATGTAACAAAGAAAGGAATGTTAAAATGGAAAGAATAGAAAAGTTAAGTGAAATTATTGTTAATCATAGTATTAAAGTTAAAGAAAAAGAAAAAGTTTTAATTACTTATCAAAGTAATGAGACAATGCCATTAGTTAGAAGCTTAGTTGATGATATTTTAAAACATAAAGGAATACCAACTATTAAATATATTGATCCTGAGATAAGTAATTTGGTTAAAGAAAATTTGAATGAAGATATAATCGAAAATAAGAAAAATACTTTAAAGTTTGAAGTAGAGGAGTATGATTCATTTATTCAAATTAGATATACATTGAGTGATTATTATGATCGAAATGTTGATAATGAAATGAATAATAAATTAAAGAAAGCATTAAGTAAATATAAAGATATTCAAGTAAATAAGAAAAAATGGGTCTTATTAAATTATCCTAGTCCAATTGATGCTTATAAGGCTAGAATGACAAATAAAAAATTCTTTGATTTTGCTTTTGATGTTATGACTGTTGATTATGATATGATGTATAAAGATATGTTACCTCTTAAAAAATTAATGGAGAAGACTGATAAAGTTCGAATTAAGGGTGAAAATACTGATATCACATTTAGTATTAAAGGACTTCCAGCAATTATATGTGCAGGTGAATCTAATATTCCAGATGGTGAAGTGTTTACAGCACCTGTCAAGGATAGTGTCAATGGAACAATTACCTTTAATACAGAATCTCCTTATGATGGATATGTTTTTGAAGAAGTTAGCTTGACATTTAAAGATGGTAAAATAACAGAAGCTAAGTGTAAAAATAATTCTGAAAAATTAAATGAAATTTTAAATACAGATGAAGGAGCTAGATATGTTGGAGAATTTTCATTTGGCTTAAATCCTAAAATATTAACACCTATTGGAGATATTTTATATGATGAAAAGATTGGTGGAAGTATTCACTTTACACCTGGATCAGCTTATAAAGAATGTTTTAATGGAAACACTTCAGATATTCATTGGGATATGGTTTTGATTCAAAGAAAAGATTATGGTGGAGGAGAAATCTATTTTGATGATGTTTTAATAAGAAAAGATGGCTTGTTTGTTCTTCCTGAACTTGAAAATTTAAATTATGATTTAAGATAATAAGAATAATTTATTATCTTTTTTCTTGTCAATTTGATTGTATCAAACTATTATTTATGTTATTATAATTATGAATGGTTTAGGAGGTCGTGATGGAGAAGTTAGCATTTAAAAATAAAAATGAAAATTTACTTAAAGTTAGTTTCTCAAAAGCTTTAGCAGATGATGATTTTAAAGAATTAGTTGATACTTTAGATATAGATTCAAATGTTAAAATGTGTTATACATCAAGATTAATGGAAGCTAGTAAAGAGTATAAAAATTGTAAACATTGTAAATCATTACTTGCTTGTAAAAATACTATTAAAGGAACTTGTTTGACTCCTAAAGTCTTAGGAGAAGGTTTAATATTTTCTTATGTAAAATGTCCATATAAGATAGAAATGGAAGAAAAAAATGCTTATTCTAAAAATATTTATTTTTTTGAAATGCCACCTATTTTAAAAGAAGCTTGTTTTAAAAATATATATAAGGATGATAAGAATAGACTTGAAATAGTTAAAAAAATAAAGAATTTTTATGATAAATATAAAAATGGAGAAAGTGTTAAGGGAATTTATTTAACAGGCAATTTTGGATCTGGAAAATCTTATTTAATAGCAGCTTTATTTAATGAACTTGCTAAACTTGGTCGAAAGAGTGCAATTATTTATTTTCCTGAATTTTTAAGAAGTTTAAAGGCTGGTTTTGGTGATGGAGATGAATATAAAGAATTATTTGATAGCATTATGAAAGTACCTCTTCTTTTAATTGATGATATTGGAGCTGAACGCCTAACAGATTGGGCCAGAGATGAGATATTAGGAACTATTTTACAATATAGAACTGATTATAAATTACCAACTTTCTTTACGTCAAATCTTAATTTAAAAGAATTAGAAAGTCATTTACAAATAACAAATGCTTCTTATAATAAAGTAAAAGCAAGAAGAATTATGGAAAGAATTAATTATTTAAGTGAAGAAGTAACTTTAATAGGGGTTAATAGAAGGAGTGAATGAAATGGATAAGAGTTTGTCAAGAATTGAAGAAAAAATATATGAATCATCGGATGTTTTATCTTGTATGAAGAATCTGAAACTTGACGTTGACTCTTATTTTTCATATATGTTAGATATCCTTAAAGAAGAAATAATAGATTATAGAGAAGGATATGATTATACTAATTTAAAGAAAGTTGCTAATTACATAAAACATACTTATAACAAATTGAATTTGACAACGAAAGGGAATTATCGTAAAGAGATAATAAGTATTATTAGAATTTATAAGAAAATGACTTTAGTTGATAATTTTGAAGATGCCGAAGTATTTTATTCAGTTGCAAATACTTTAGAAAGTTTATTTAGAACTTTTAATAAAGAAGAAATTGATGATATACCTGAAGATGCTGAAAGTCCTTATATTCCTTTGCTTATTGATTATTTATTCGTTTCTTTAAAATTAGAATATATTGATAAAATATTAAAAATAGAACCTAATATTTTAAATATAAAAATAGATAATAAGCCTTTGTTTGAAATGGTAATAGATTATTATTTAAAGAGTTTATTAAATGAAGATAATTATCAAATATTATTTTATGAAAGAATAATTAATAAGTTTTTAATAAATGATAATTTTAAATTAGAAGATAGTATAAAAGATGTTGTTATTAAAAAAATTATTAAATTTCTTAATACTAAAAAGTTAGATAGTTTAAAATTAAATGATATTAAGATGATAATTGAAAGTATTCGTGATAAGAAGGATTTATTTAGAATGTTTCATATTAATCTTTTAAATGTTTCTATAAGTGCTAAAGAACAAGAAAAGTTGGCTTTTGATAAAAGTTTAAGTAATAGAGTTAAGTTAAATGATTATATAATCACGATTGATGATGATACAACAACTGTTTTAGATGATGGAATATCTGTTTCTTTTTTAGAGAATGGAAATATTTTATTTAAAGTTCATATAGCAGATCCTTTAGCTATTTTAGATTATAATTCACCTTTAATAGAAGATGCTAAATTGAAAACAACAACTATTTATTTAGAAGATAAACAATTACCTATGATAGATTATTCATTAGTTTCAAATGATTTAGCTTTGGTAGAAGGACAAGATAGATATGCTAAAACTTTTTGCTTTGAATGTGATAAGTCTGGTAATATTTTAAGAACATATTTTTTAAATACTATTGTCAATGTTAGTAAGAGAGAATCATATAAATCAATCGATGCTTTATATAATAAAGGCGGTAATAATAAAAAAGAAGAGGAAGTTTTGTTATTTTTAGAAACATTTATAAGTAGACTTAAACATGATTTTAAAAGAGTTGAAAGATTTATTGAGTATGAAGCTTCAACTGATATTTTAGAGAAGAAGGCTAAGATTGGAGGATTTGCAACTAATTTAGTTACTTACTCCATGTTATTAACTGGTAAAACTGTTGCGGATTGGTTTAGTAAAAATGGTTATCCTTATTTGTATAGATGTCATTTGTTAGATGAAAGAAATAGAGAATTAGTAGAAGGTATCATTAATAGTTTAACTAATAATATTTGTTTAAAAGATTTAAATAATTTAAAAGGAAATACTCCTAAATCATTTTATTCTAGGACTAATATGGGACATTTTGGACTTGGATTTCAGGCTTATTCTCATGTTACTAGTCCTTTAAGAAGATATTCTGATATTATAAATATGAAGTCTCTTGATATGTGTTATTTTAAAAGATCAACTGATAATGAAATAGAGAGGTTAGATAAAGAAATTGATCAAATTTTTCCATATTTAAATTTAGAAAGAAATACTGTTGAGGATTATGTTAGAAATTATGAGCAAGAAAAAGTAAAAAAATTATTGTAAATTCTTTAATTTTGTTGTATACTTATATAAAGTAAAGGAGAGCTGTGAAATGGAAGAAAAAAAGGATAGTAAAGGGCTTTTAATAGGTATAATAGCTTTTGTTGCAGGAGTCATTTTTGTAAGTTATGGAGCAATTAGTCTATTAAATTCTAATAAAACCCCTACACCAGATGATAATAATCAAGAGGTAGAACAAGATACTGATGAGCCTAGTGTTTCTATAACTGAGGATGGTGTTAAAAATTGGTTAACAGATAATGCAAAGTTTATAGAATACTTTACAGACTATAATAAGGATTTTGATTTAGGTTCAATGGATCCTGTTAGTATTAGTAATGTGTTTGGATGGTATTTTGTTTTTTGTTATAATCATGGTGAAGGAGAAGCTTTAAGCAATAGTAAGTATACTTCTAAATATACTATGTCAATAAAAGATGTAGATACGTTTATGAGTAAGTATTTAGCAATACCAGCAACAATAATTGATGTTGAAAAAATTGATTTTAGTAAAGATGTTTTTAATTTTACTAAAGATGATAACAATTATTATGTTGAGGTTGCAGCAACTGGTTTAGATCCTATTCAAAATTGTGTTTTAAACGATGTTAATGTTGTATCTGATAGTGATGTTGAAGTTACTTATGGAGTTATGGAACTTGGTAAAACTTGTGAAAATAAAAGTGATGAATGCTATACAAAGAAAAGAAAGTTAACTCTACGTAAAGCTGATGATGGATTTACAATTTTATCTGCTGCTGATGTAAAAGAAGAAGCTGATAACAATCAATCTAATGAAGAGAACAAATAAGAGAAAAGTTAATAGGTTTTAGTTTTAAGAAACAAATGTTTACTGACTGCTAAAACCTTTGTCTTATTTTAAAAGGAGAAATTAATTGTGAAAAGTATTAAAAATATAATAATTGGAGTTTTGACTATATTACTTATAATATCTCTAACTTATATTTGTTATGATAAATTTTTAAATAAAAATAATATATCTGATAATAATGAAGATGAGGTAGATAATAATATAGAGAATGATTATGATATCTATAAAAATAATTTTATAAATATTAGAGATGAATATTATGCAGAAGTAAAAAATAAAGCATATTTTTCAAGAGATTCACATACATCTATAGGATTAGATAATAAAGGAACTTTATATTATTTAAGTGATAATAATAAAGATATAATTGCAACTAATGTTCTAGATTATGAGTTTTTATATTCAGGTAATGGTGGACAGAAATATTTGTACTTTATAAGAGAAGATGGAACGGTTAGTTCAACTGATATTTATATAATTCCTAGTAATGATAATGAATTACATTTTGATAAAAATAATATGAATATTCAAGATAATATTGGAGGATATATAAATATAATTGGATTTATTGAAGGTATAGTTTCAACTTGTGGAGATGAAATTTGTGATGATGCTGCTTCTCCGATGTTTGTTGATATAAATGGTAATATGTATAATATAAATATTAATTAAAAATATAATTAGATTTAAAAGTCTAATTTTTTTTTGTATAAAATTACCAATTTAGTTAATAATAAAAGTGGTGAATGATATGGAAAAAAAATTATATAACAAATTAGTAATGGATCATAAACCAAAAGAAAAAAGAGGTCAGAATGCCTTTATCGCTTTTGTAGTTGGTGGTTTAATGGGAGTAATTGGTCAACTTTTAGTTGAATTTTATTCTTATTATTTGAATATATCATCAAGTGATGCTTCTGTTTTTATGATAGTAACTCTTATCTTTTTTGCTAGTTTATTTACAGCTTTAGGTTTTTTTGATAAATGGGTTAAATTTGCAAGATGTGGTCTTATTATTCCAATTACAGGATTTGCTCATTCCATGACTAGTGCTGCAATTGAATATAAAAAAGAAGGATTTGTAACAGGACTTGGAGCTAATATGTTTAAGTTAGCGGGAACAGTTATTATTTATGGTGTAGTTTCTGCCTATATCTTTGGGTTTATAAGATTAATTATTATGGGAGGAGCATAGTATGACAACTAAGTATAAAAATGTTTATATTGAAGATGTAGCAACAGTGGTTGGACCTTATGAAGCTAAAGGACCACTTGGAAAAAGATTTGATAAAAAGTATACAGATATGTACTTTGGAAAAGATAGCCTAGAAAGTGCTGAAGTTAAACTTATGACAGATAGCATTGATTTAGTTTTAAAAAAGACTAAAAAAGAAAAATCTGATGTTGACGTATTTATAGCAGGAGACTTGCAGAATCAAATAACAGCAAGTTGTTATGCAGCAAGAGAACTTTCACGACCATTTTTGGGAATTTATAGTGCTTGTGCTACTAATACAGAAGGCTTAATAATAGCTTCTAATTTAATTGAAAGTAAAACTTGTGATAAGGTGTTAGTTAGTGTTAGTAGTCATAATATGGTATCTGAAAAACAATTTAGAAATCCAACAGAATATGGGGCTCCAAAACCTGGAACAGCTACTTTTACAGCAACGGGAGGAGCTAGCTGCTTACTTAGTGATTCTAAAGGAAAAGTTCGAATCGAAAGTTCTACTATTGGAATACCTGTTGATATGGAGCAAACTGATCCATTACACATGGGAAGTGTTATGGCTCCAGCCGCTGCAGAGACAATAAGTAAACATTTAAGTGATTTAGATAGAACTATTGATGATTATGATTTAATTTTAACAGGAGATTTAGGTCAATTTGGAAAAGAAATTTTAAAAGATTACTTATTGAAAGAATACAACATTGATTTGAAAAATAAGTATAATGATTGTGGAGTTATGCTTTATGATTTAAAAGAACAAAAAGATGTTCAAGCTGGAGGATCAGGTCCAGTTTGTAGTGCCTTAGTAGTTTATTCTGATATTATTAAAAAGTTAGAAAAAAAAGAATTAAAGAGAGTTTTATATGTAGCAACTGGGGCTTTATTTAATCCAACTATGGTTTTTCAAAAAGAAAATATTTTAAGTATAGCTCATGCTATTAGTTTGGAGAGTGTCGAATGATTTATATATATTCATTTTTATTTGCTGGAGCAGTGTGTCTGATTGCTCAACTTATATTAGATAATACCAAATTAACCCCAGGACATATTACTAGTATGTTTGTAATAATTGGATCAGCTCTTGATATTTTTAATATTTATGATTTAATAGTTGCTCATGTTGGAGCTGGAGCTTTAGTTCCAATTACTTCATTTGGTCATTTATTAATTCATGGAGGTTTAGTAAGAGCTTCAGAAGTTGGTTTTATGGGACTGGCAATGGGAGTTTTTGATTTAACAGCTTCTGGTATTACATCAGCTATTTTCTTTGCTTTTATATTCTCTTTATTCTTTAGACCAAAAGATTAAACAAGTTATGAACTTGTTTTTCTTTATATTAAATTAAAAGTTATAGAATAAGGATTTTTCTTTTTTCGACATTTATCATGACAATTATATCAAATTTAATTTGGTTTATATTATAAACTTTACTATCTTATAATTGTATTAGAAATAAAAAAATATTTTATTTAAAGAACTTTGACTTTTCTTAAATTTATGCTAGAATAAAATTAAGTGAGGGATTATGAAAGAAGTAGAAAGAGAATTTAAGGAAATTAAGAAAGAATTTTCTAAATGTTATAGTAAAAATAAAGTTACTAAAAAATTATCATGGCTAAGTTTACCTATATCCATAACAATCTTTGTTATGAGTAGATTAATTATTCCTTTAGGCTTTTTAAACGTAATTCCCATTCTTCTAGCATTTTTAAATTTTTTAGTTATACCAACATTTAAGATACTTAAAAAAATAAAACATTTAACTACTACTATTAAAAATAATAAATTAGATTTAGAATTTGAAAAAATACAAGATATATATTATGAAATAAAAAACTTTTATAGTATAAGTGAAATATCTGATAAATATCTATGGATTTCTTTCTTTACTGTTATTATCTCAATTTTGGGAATAGTTTTTAGTGATTATGTGAATTTATTAATTTATTTGTTACCAATTATATCTGTTTCTTTGTTAACCAGTTTGGGTTTATCAGTTAAAGAAATGAATGAGGCTCAAAGAGAAATAAAAGATATTGGAAAGATAGTTTTAGAGCTTGAAGAAATAGAAGCTAATAAAATAATAAATGAAAAAGAATTAAATAAATTTTTTGAATTAGAGACACATAAGAATAATGATTTTGATTATCAAAATACTAATGAACTAACTTTTAATGAAAAGTCTAAAGTATTAAAAAAGGGTTCAAGATTTTTCTAAAAATTCATAATAATATTCTTCAAAAGTTATATTATTTTCTTTAATATATTTTGCAATTTTATATCCAACGTATCTATAATGCCATGGTTCATATATATAGCCAGTTATATTTTCTTTATCTTTGGGATATCTTAAAATAAATCCGTATTTATAGGCATTTTCCTTCATCCAAGTAAATTCTTTAGTATTTTCAAAATCTGTAAAAATTTTTGTAATATTGTCAAGATCTATTGCAAGACCTGTATGATGTTCTGAAAATCCTGGTCTAGCAGAGTAAGTATCAGCATTGTTAATTCCATCACTTTTAGCATAATTTGAATAAAGATTAGCTTGATAATCATAAGTTCTATAAGTAGAAATAGCTCTTAAATTTAAGTTTTTCTTTTTAGCATCAGTTGCCATTTTAATAAAAGCATCCTTTGTATCTTTATCTAATTTCATTCCTTCTTTTGCAAAACTATCAACTGAAACTAAAGTAGGGACTTTAAAATTTTTACTTAAATAGTTATATTTATTAACAAGCATTAAAGGATTAAACTTAGTTACTTCCTTAGTATTTGTATAGAAACTATTATCAAGATTCATATTAACTCTTAAAACAATATCTTTAGCAGTTAAATTAGGATAATTTAATTGATATTTTTTATATCTTTCTAAATATTCGTTTTTATAAAAGTTAAATTCTTGATATGGATTATTACGTTTTTCTTCATTAATTTTTTTATTATTATTTTTAATAACACATAAAGTTGCAACTATAATAATTAATACTATTAAAATAATCATACCTTTTTTCATATAATCACCTTTTATATAATAATATGTTCTTGATAAAAAAATATTTCTTTTTTGTAATAAATAATAAATTTATGATATAATTGTTAGGAAAGGGTGATACTATGCAAGATTTTAATTATAAAAAGTCTTTAGGTCAAAATTTCTTAAATGATAAAAATGTTTTAACAAGAATTGTTAAGTGTGTACCTTTTTATGATAATTCTTTAGTGGTTGAAATTGGTCCTGGAAGTGGTAATTTAACAAAAGAGTTAGCTAAAGTTGCAAATCATGTTCTTTGTTATGAAGTAGATGAACGTTTAGAAAATGTTCTTGATGAAAACTTAAAGGAATTTCAAAATGTTCAAATAAAATATGAAGATTTTTTGAAAAGTGATATTGAAAATGATATAAAAGATTATAAATATGATAGTTTATATTTAGTTGCTAATCTTCCTTATTATATAACAACTCCAATTATTGAAAAAATAATTACATCAGGTCTTGATTTTAAGTATATAACTGTTATGATTCAAAAGGAAGTGGGAGAACGTTTTAATGCTAAACCAGGAATGCGGGAATACAATTCTTTAACTGTTTATTTAAATTATTATTTTGATATCAAAAAAGAGTTTATTGTATCAAGAAATTCATTTACACCTAAACCAAATGTTGATAGCATGGTAATATCTCTTATTAAAAAAGATAATTTATTACCTTTAAAAGATGAAAAATTTTTTAATACTTTATTAAGAGATGCTTTTAAATATAAAAGAAAGAATATTAGAAATAATTTAAAAAATTATGATTTAGATAAAGTTTTAGAAGTATTAAGTAAGTATGATTATGACTTAACAGTAAGAGCTGAAGAACTTAGTTTAGAAATATTTGTAGAACTTGCTAATTATTTAAGATAGGATGTGATAGTATGTTAAAACCTGATTATGATAGAAGTATTTTATCAATAAGCTCTTCCATTTTAAAAAAGTATGGATTAGTTGGTAATTATCTTTCTTTAAAAGAATTAGATAAAGAATTAGAAGGAGATTATAAGAATATAGTTTTATTGATTTTAGATTGTATGGGTTCTGAAATTTTAGAATTACATCAAGAAGAAACTAAGTTTTTAAGAAGTCATTTATTAACTAATGTAACTTCAGTTTTTCCACCTACAACTGCCGCAGCAACTACAGCATATCACTCAGGATTATCTCCTTTAGAATCTGGTTGGGTAGGCTGGATGCCTTATTTTAAAGAGTATGATCGAATGATTGAATTATTTTCAGGATGTGACTTTTATACTGGTGAAAATATTGTTAAAAATGGAGAAATAAATTGTCTTAAATATGAAACTATATATGATAAAATAATTAAGAAAAATAAAGATGTTAAATTTACAAAAGTATTTCCAGATTTTGAAAGAGATGATAATTCTTTTGAAAAAATAGTTGATGGTATAAAGACTGTTTGTAATAATTCTTGTAAGAATATAATTTCAGCTTATTGGACTGAACCTGACAGTTCTATTCATAAATATGGAACCAAAAGTTTAGAAGTAGCTAAACAATTAAAAAATATAAATGATAATTTAGAGAATTTAGTTAAAGAATTAAAAAATACAATTTTAATTATTTCAGCTGATCATGGTGGAAAAGATGTTGAAGTTGTTTATTTAAATGAATATAAAGATATTGATGATTGTTTAATAAGACCTCCATCAATAGAATCTAGATTTGTTTCGTTTTTTGTAAAAGATGATAAAAAGGAAGAGTTTAAAAAATTAATTATTAACAATTTTGGGGATAAATTTTTAATTTATTCAAAAGAAGAATTTTTTAAATTAGGACTTTTAGGACGAGGTGTAAAACATCCTAGAATTGATGATTTTATTGGAGATTTTATTTTAATTGGTGATAGTAATTTAGATATTAGATATATTATAGATGATAAGAGAAAGAAAATAGTAAAAGGAGATCATAGTGGTATTACTAAAGAAGAAATGATGGTGCCTGTTATAGTTATAAAAGAAAAATAAGATTTAGAAAATAAAATGTTTGCTTTTTAGAATTTTTTATGTTAAAATATAGTAAATCCAAAGAGATTGAGGAGTATATTATTTGAATTTTAAGAGAGTTAGTGGTTGGTGAAAACTAATAAGGAGAATAATAGAAGGTAGCAATTAAGGAGTATATCTGAAATTAAAGTAAGATATAATGTTAATCGCATTAAGATTTTAAAGGTAATTAATAATTACAAATTAAGGTGGTACCACGAGACTTCGTCCTTTAGGATGAGGTCTTTTTATATGAAAAGTGCAAAAGAAAGGAAATGATAAAAATGTTAGATAAAAAATATAATGCACAGGAAAAAGAAAATAAATGGTTAGAATACTGGAAAGAAAATAAAATTTATGAGTTTAAGCCTGATAAAAGAAAAGTTTTTTCAATTGATACTCCACCTCCAACTGTAAATGGTAAGATTCATATTGGACATATTTTTTCATACTCTCAAACAGAAATGATAGCAAGATATAAAAGATTAAGAGGATATAATATCTTTTACCCATTTGGCTTTGATGATAATGGATTACCAAGTGAAAGATTAGTTGAAAAAGAACAAGGTAAAAAAGCTCATGAAATAGGCCGAGAAGAGTTTTCAAGACTTTGTTATGAGACAACTGATAAATATGAAGAAGAATTTCAAACTTTATTTAGTAAATTAGGAGTAAGTACTGATTGGGATATTCATTATAAAACGGTAAGTCCTAAAACAATTAAGATTAGTCAAATGTCATTTTTAGATTTAATTGAAAAGGGACACTGTTATCATAAAGAAAGTCCAGCTTTATGGTGTAATGAATGTTTAACTTCTATTGCTCAAGCTGAACTTGAAACGAAAACAATTAAAACCACATTTAATTATATTAATTTTAAAACAGTTGAAGATGGGGAAGAATTTACAATAGCAACAACAAGACCAGAATTGTTACCAGCTATAGTATGTGTATTTGTAAATCCTGATGATGATAAACATAATCATTTAATTGGAAAAACGGCTCATATTCCAGTAATTGATGTAGAAGTTCCAATTATGGCTGATGAGAAAGTTGCTATTGATAAAGGTACAGGAGTAGTTATGTGTTGTACTTTTGGAGATCAAACTGATATTGAATGGTGGAAGAAATATAATTTACCTTTAAAATACATTTTTACTGATAATGGTCGTATTATTGACGAAGTTCCTAATTATGGTGGAATGAAAATAAAGGAAGCTAGAAAGAAAATCATAGAAGATTTACAAGATGGTGGATATATTGTTAAAATTGAAGAATTAGAACATGAAGTACAAACTCATGAAAGATGTGGTAAGGAAGTAGAATACTCTGTTATGAAACAATGGTTTATTGATATTATGAACCATAAAAAGGATTTCATTAAAATTGGAAATGAAATTAATTGGTATCCAGAACATATGCATTCAAGATATGAGGAATGGGTAAACAATATTGCTTGGGATTGGTGTATTTCAAGACAAAGATATTTTGGAGTTCCTTTTCCTGTTTGGTATTGTGAAGATTGTGGAGAGCCAATATTTGCTAAAAAAGAAGACTTACCAGTAAATCCTTTAGTAGATTCTCCAAGTCAAAAAGAATGTCCAAAATGTAAATGTAAGAAGTTTATCCCTGAAACTGATGTAATGGATACTTGGGCTACTTCATCAGTTACTCCTTTAATAAATATGAGATATGGTGAAAAAGATAATTATGAAGACATATTAAGACCAATGAGTTTAAGAACTAATGCTTCAGATATAATTAGAACTTGGGATTTTTATACAATTGTAAAAAGTTTCTATCATTTTGGAGAAAGACCTTGGGATAATGTTATGATATCTGGTTTTGTAATGGCAAACAAGGGTGAGAAGGTTAGTAAATCAAAAAGTAATAGTAAACAAGAACCTTTAAAATTAATTGAAGAATATTCTGCAGATGTTATAAGATATTGGGCTGGTTCAGGAAGACTTGGAACTGATATGTTATTTAGTGAAGAAACTTTGCTTAGAGGTCGTAAGCTAATTAATAAAATATGGAATGTATCAAAATTTATAGAAATGCATTTAGCTGATTATAAAGATAAAAAGTTTGATGATTTTGAATATATTGATAAATGGATTTTAGGAACTTTTGAAGAAATGGAAAAAGGATTTATAAAATATTTAGATGATTTTGAAGTGGGACTTGCTTTAAATCATTTAGAAAAGTTCTTTTGGAATTTCTGTGATAATTATATAGAAATAGTAAAACATAGATTATATAGACCAGAAGAATTTGGAGAAATCAAAAGATATTCAGGCCAAAAAACAGTTTATCTAATTCTTTACAAATTATTACAAGATTTTAGTATTTTCTTCCCATATATTACTGAAGAAATTTATCAAGAATTGTATCATGATAAAAAATCAATTCATATAACCGAAATTAAGCCTTTAACGTTTAATTTTAAAGATGAAATTAAAAATGGTAATGCTATAGTTGATATTATAAGTATGGCAAGAGGAGAAAAATCAGATAAGAATGTTTCATTAAAAACTCCTATTAAAAATTTAGAATTATCTTTAAATAAAGAGTTAAAAGAAGCAATTGAATTATCTATAAAAGATTTTAAAGCAACCTTATTTATTCAAAATTTAAAAATGAATGAAATAAAGAAAGATTATAAAATTAAGAACATTGAATTGGAAATTGAAAATACTGATAATTAAAAATTATTCATATATTCTAAATAAAATAGTTGGCATATAATCTCATGGAGATGATTATATGCCATTTAATATTGGAGATTTAGTAACTAGAAATTCATATAATAATGATACGGTATTTAAGATGGTTGATAATGATTCAGGAGTTGCCTATTTAAAAGGTGTAAATATTAAACTTTTGGCAGATTCAGAACTTAAGGTTGTATTGGTAAAGAAAAAAGAAATCTTTCGATTCCTTTTTGATTTTGCCTTTATGATAGATTATTCTAATTATTTGAATTATTATTTTGTATAATGGCTACAATTTGTAGAATTCTATAAATAAGCTCTAGTAAGGAAATAATCATATCATTTACATATTGAATGTTATATAATTTATATAATTTCTTTAGCATTTTTAATTCTTCATCTGTTGCCATTTTGCCATCTTTTAAAACCTCATAGGCTTTATTTTGGGCTTTAATTTCGGTTTTTAATACTTTGATTGACATTACAAATGAAACTAAATATAAAACTAAGCCTAAAGAAGCGAATAACATTGTAAATGTGAAATTTTGACTTTTCATAACTAGAATATCGATTAATACACCTATGATGATAAGTGGAAGAAATGCCAAGGGTCCAAAATAGATAATAGGTGTTAATTTAATTCTTGATTTCATATCAGGATCATTTTCTTTATCAAGAATAGCTAAGCAAGACTTTTGAGATGCCATAGCTAAGGAAGATACGGAACTTTTCTTCCACGTTAATCGTCTTAATCTTACTTTCTTGAAAAAATGACTATAACTATTTCCAAAAAGTATAGAACCACTTGATTTAACTTTTATATGTTCTAGTCCATTTTCATCTAAGATTTTTCTAGCAATTTTTTCGCCTGTCATATTTAAGCTATTTTGTTTTTTATTGTACTTATGATATTTAATAGCTAAAACAATTTGAACGATAAAAGCAACTATAGATACAATTGCAATTAAAGTTAAAATTATTCCCATTGAAATAATTATGGTATCAGATACGTTATTTAGGCTATATCCAAAAGAGGTTTCTACTATTTCTCTAAAAGTTTCCACCATATATTTTTACTCCTTTCTTTGAATATTATACTTTTTTTGTCAAGTTTAGTCAATAAAATTGCTAACTTGAGTTTCGTATTTTTTAAATCTTTTATATAATAGGAAAGTTCGTTAAAATATAGTTATTCTAAAATAAAAAAGTTGGCATATAATTTCATGGAGATGATTATATGCCGTTTAATATTGGAGATTTAGTAACAAGAAATTCCTATGACAACGATACAGTTTTCAAGATACTTGATATTGACTCTGGAATAGCTGTCTTGAAGGGGGTTAATATTAGACTTTTAGCAGATGCCGAAGTGTCGGATTTAAAGAAAGTTGAAGTTAATAAAAATATAAAAGATGATCAAGTTTTCTTAGACAGATTTCAAGTTAATTTAGATAGAAATGAATATTTCTATTTGCCTGGAAAGGTTTTACATATTGATGGAGACGAAGAATATTTAGAAAGATGCATGGAATTTTATAAGAATGTTCATGTTAAGGCAATTGGAGTTCGAATTAAGGAAGATGAAATTAGTAGTAATATTAAAAAATTATTAGAAGAATATAATCCAGATATTTTAGTAATAACAGGACATGATGCTTATTATAAAAAATTAGGTAATCTTGATGATAATGACAATTATAAAAATACAATTAATTTTATTAAAAGTGTTAAGGAAGCTAGAAAATATGAAAATCATGATAGTTTAATTATTATTGCAGGTGCTTGTCAATCAAATTATGAAGAATTAATTAAAGCTGGAGCTAATTTTGCTAGTAGTCCAAAACGGATTAATATTCATGCATTAGATCCAGCCATTATTGCTTCAAGTGTTGCTTTAAGTGATAAAAATAAACCAATTGATTTAATAGGAATTTTAGAAAAAACAAAATATGGTTCTAAAGGAATTGGGGGTATTATTACAAATGGAACTATGTATGTGGGGTATCCAAGATGATATCAAAGATAAAAAATGATTTAGAAAAAGAAATTGGTAAACCTTTACATTTTAGATTTAATGGAGCTAGAAATCAAATTGAAGAATTTGAAGGATGTATAGAGAATACTTATAACTTTATATTCACGATAAAAACAATAGGTGATACTGAAAGAATTAAATCATTTACTTATAGTGACATTTTAACTTTAAATTTAGAAATTTTAGACTTAAAAGATTGAAATGATTAAGAAAAGGAGAAATTACTTTAAATTTCTTCTTTTTTTAGATATAATATAGTTGATTGAGGTGGTTAGATGGACTATGTTATAGTTGGGGGTGGAGTAGCTGGAATGGTAGCTGCTATTAATCTTGCAAGACGTGGAAAAAGGATTACTATCTTAGAAAGAAATAATAAATTAGGTAAAAAATTATTATTAACAGGAAACTCAAGATGTAATTTTTGGAATCAAAATATTAGTCTTGATTGTTATCATACAAGTAATCAAGAATTATTTAGTAAATTTTTAAATAATAATCAGAATCTAGTATTAGATTTTATTAAATCTATAGGGGTAATACCTAAAAATATAAATGGTTATTATTATCCTTATACTAATCAAGCTGTTACAGTTTTGAATGCTTTAATTATAACTCTTAAAAATCTTCAAGTGAATGTTGTTTTGGATTGTTTAGTAGAACAGATTGAAAAAAAAGATAAATTTTTAATTTATACTAATAAGGGAATTTATAAATCTAATAAAATAGTAATAGCAACTGGTGGATTAAGTTATCCTAAAACAGGAAGTGATGGAAAAGGATATAAATTTGTTAAAGGATTTAATCATAATATTAATAAAGTTTTACCTTCTCTTTGTAAATTATATGGAGATTATAATTTTAAAGATTTAAAAGGTGTTAGAGTAGATACTATTTTAACTTTATATGAAAATAATAAAAAAATAAAAGAAGAAATTGGGGAATTATTATTTTTAGATGATGGCATAAGTGGTATTTGTACATTTAATTTAAGTGGAATAGTATCGCGAGGATTAAATTTAAAGAAACAAGAAATTATTTATCTTAACTTTTTACCTTTTATAAATAAAGATAAAGTAATCAAATTTTTAAATGAACAAGAAAAATTACTTCCTAATTACACTTTAAGAGATATTTTAGAAGGATTTTTAAATTATAAAATAGTTAATTTAATTTTTAAATTGTTAAAATTAAAAGATAATATTAAATGGAGTAATGCTCCTCAGGATAAAGTTAAAGATTTATTAGTATCTTTTCCATTTATTCCAAATAGAACTTCTAGCCTTGAAGACTCTCAAGTAGTAACAGGAGGAGTACCAATTGAAGAAATTAATTTAGATACTATGGAATCAAGGAAAATTAAAGATTTATATTTAGTTGGAGAAATATTAGATGTTGATGGAATATGTGGTGGCTATAATTTAGGATTTGCTATTATGTCAGGTTTAAGAGTAGGTGGAAGATGATTAGATTAAGACAAGTTAAAATTAAGGTATTAGAAGATAATTATGACAATTTAATTTTAAAGATTACTAAATTATTAAAGATAAAAAAAAGTGATATTATAAATTTTAAGATATTAAAACAATCAATTGATGCTAGAAATAAGAATGATATTTATTTTGTTTATGAAATTGATATTAATTTAAAAAATGAAGATTTAGTTTTAAGAAAAAATAAAAATATTTTAAAAGTAGAAGAAGATGAGTTAAGAATAACCAAAGGAAAAAATAAGTTAAATAAAAAAATAATTATAGTTGGAAGTGGACCAGCTGGATTATTTGCTGGATATTTATTAGCTGAATATGGTTATAGTCCTTTAATTATTGAGAGAGGAAAAAAGGTTGAAGATAGGATTATAGATGTTGAAAATTTTTGGAATAACAATATTTTAGATTTTGATAGTAATGTTCAATTTGGAGAAGGAGGAGCAGGAACTTTTTCTGATGGAAAACTTAATACTTTAATTAAAGATAAGGAACATTTAAAAGAAAAAGTTTTAGATATTTTTATTAAAAATGGAGCACCTCCAAAGATTGCTTATGTTTCTAATCCACATATAGGAACTGATATTTTAAGAAATGTAATTAAGAATATGCGAGATAATATTATAAAAATGGGTGGAGAGATTTGTTATAAAACTAAATTAACTAATATTATAGTAAAAAATAATGAATTAGAAGCTATTGAAATTAATCATAAAGATATTATTCCATGTTCTAATTTAATTCTTGCGATTGGTCATAGTGCAAGAGATACCTTTTTGATGTTAAGTAAGAAATTAGAAATTATTTCTAAACCATTTGCAGTTGGACTTCGAGTAATGCATAAAAGAAGTATGATTGATGATAATCAATATGGTAAATTTAAAGATATTCTAGGTCCTGCAAGTTATAAATTAACTTATACAACTAAAGATAGGCGAGGTGTTTATTCTTTTTGTATGTGCCCTGGTGGATATGTTGTTAATGCATCAAGTGAAGATAAAGGCTTAGTAATAAATGGAATGAGTAATCATTTGAGAGATACAGAAACTTCTAACAGTGCTATTGTAGTTACAGTTACTAAAGATGACTTTGGATCTAATATTTTAGATGGAATAAATTATCAAAGAGAATTAGAGCAAAAAACTTATAGTCTTGGAAAAGGGAAGATTCCTATTCAATTATTAAAAGATTTTAAAAAAAATAAAACGTCAACATCAATTGGAAATGTTAAACCTATTATGAAAGGGGATTATATTTTAAGTAATTTAAGAGATATAGTTCCTGATTATATAGCTAGTTCTATTATAGAAGCTTTCTCTGATTTTGATAAAAAAATTAAAGGATTTAATAATGATGATACAATCTTGGCAGCTATTGAAACAAGAACCTCATCTCCAATTAGAATTATAAGAGACGATTATTTTGAGTCTAATATTAAAGGTGTTTTCCCATGTGGCGAAGGAGCAGGCTATGCAGGTGGAATTACTTCATCTGCAATTGATGGCTTGAAAGTTGCTCGTGAATTGATATCAAGATATGAAATTTAACTAGACAAAATACATAAAATATTATAAAATATAAGTCGAAAATGAAAGGAGGGAAAAATGGCTAATATAAATGATTATTTAAGATGGAGAGGGGATATTAAATTTTCAAAAGATTATCCTTTTAATGAAGTAGATAGTATGATTCTAGCTAGATTTTCATACTTATTATTTGATAAAATAAAAATGAAGAGGGTTGAAACAATTGAAAGTATTTCTTTAAAAATGAAAGATTTTCCTGATAATGAATTTTTATATAATGGAGATAAAGAATTAATTACTAATTTAGGAACTAGTTTAAGATTTAAAGATTTAAAAGTAACTGATTATGTAAAAAATAATAATAAAGATAGTGAAGAACAATTTTCAGCTATTACTATACATTTATCATATAGAGAACTATATATTTCTTATCTTGGAACAGATATGTCAATTTTTGGTTGGAAAGAAGACTTTAATATGGGATTTATGGATACGGTTCCATGTCAGATTGCAGGACGGGAGTATCTTCATAAGATATCTTTAAAGTATCCTCAGAAAAAAATTCAACTTGGAGGACATTCTAAAGGTGGAAATGTTGCTATATTTGCAGCTGTTACATCTCCAAGAAGAATTCAAATGAAAATTGTTAAAGTTTATAACTATGATGGTCCAGGTTTTAGTAAATCAATTATTAATAAATACGAAAATTCTGATATTTTAAAGAAAATTGAAACTTATATTCCTCAAGATTCAATTATAGGAAGAGTTTTAAATCATAAAGAAAAAACAACGATTGTTTATAGTCTTGAAAAAGGAATTTTAGAACATGATATCTTTTCATGGCAAGTATTTAAGGATGATGTTATTAGACTTCCTGGAAATACAAAATCAAGTGAAGCAATTGATAAAACGTTAACTAATTGGATAGAAACAACAACTGATGAACAAAGAAAAATATTTATAGATGTTATATTTGATTTGTTTTATTCCACTAATGCCAATACTTTTATAGAGTTAGCTTCTAATTTAAAAGTAAATATTCCAAAAATTCTAAAGAAATATGGTGAAATATCAAAGGAAGATAAACAAGTATTAACAACAATGATTATTAAACTTATTAAATCAAATCTTGGTGTTAGAAAAGATGATGGCATAAAAATGCTTCTTGGCATTAAAGATGAGTATTTAAATAAATTAAAAAAAGTTAAAGAAAGAGTATAATTAAAACAGATTTAAAATCTGTTTTAATTATTTTAATTTTAAATTTTTATTCGATAAGCAATATTAGTACAAATTTTTTGAATTTCACCATTATCTATTGTTTCTTTAAGTTTTAAAATATCTGGTTCTAAAATAGTTAGAAACTCTTTAACATGAATTGCATCTTCATTTTCCATTAAATCATTGTATGTAGTTATAAGTTTATTCTTAGCTTCAATTTTATCACTTGATGCTAAAACTAAAATACTAAGAATTGCAAGTGAGTAAACTTTAATCCCTAAATCATCTAATTCTAAAGTTATATTATAAGCATAATCTAGGTAAGTTTTAGCTTGATATTTATCTTTACTTAAGAGATAACATCCTAGATTAAAATATAAAGTTTCAAAGGGATGCATTGTAGTATTACTAATTTTTTCAGGATTATAC
Organism: uncultured Bacilli bacterium; assembly: GCA_947629135.1. GTDB lineage: Bacteria > Bacillota_I > Bacilli_A > RF39 > UBA660 > RUG591. Next base: position 20,551 of record CANRCN010000005.1, read on the forward strand.
GTATCTTCATCTTCTTCAATATCAAAAAGATAAAGTGAAGATAGTTCTTTATTATTTAAGAAAGCATCATACATTTGATTAGCAATATCATACTTTTTAGAAAAATTAGCCATATTCATAATATAAAAATAAGCATTCATTAAAAAGTGTTTTGAAAAGTCTTGAATATTAGCAATTTTATTTACCATTTTAGAATAATCTTTGGAAGTAGTATCTAAGCTTTTAGCAAGATATTCTAAGGATAATTCAATATGTTCCATAGAAGCTTCTAAAGCACTTCTATATTGATATTGACGTTTCTTATCACTAGTTGAAGAAAAGTTTTTAATAGCTTCTTCAGAATCGTTAAGGGCTTTTTCATAATATTCTTCTTTTTTATTATTATCAAGATTTGGATAAATTAGATTTGTATAAGATTGAAGCCTAGTTCCATAAGCTTTAGCTAAATTATCAGATTGCATATTACCAAATTCTTCAATTTTATTAAAGCTTTTCATTATTTCTTTTAGTCTTTCTATTCCTTCAGTTAAAATCAAAATAGCTTTATCTTCTTTAAAACAACTACTGTAAGTAATAGCTTCTCTTATTATGAGAATATAATAATAATCCAAAAATTCCCAAGAACCACTTATACTTTTAAGAGTTTCTTTAGCAATTTCAATTTCTTTAAAGGCATTTACAGTATCACTTTCATGAGTATAAATAGTTAATAAATACAAAGAAACATCTAACTTTAATTTATTAATAACATAATCTTTAACAGTTATTTTAGATAATATTCTACTTCTTAATTTAAGTAAGAAATTCTTACATATACTAAGTGATCTTTGAACATCAATTAAACTTCTAATTTTTAAAGAAAGAAGATTAAATTGAATTCGCATATTGATAATTGACATATTATTAATATGATTAATAAGTAGGCTTTCTAGTTCATGACTATCTTTTTCAAGAGCAATTTCATTTAATAAAAGGAAAGCATCAGATATACTATTTTGAGCCAAGTAATTTGAAATTTTCTTTTGAAGGTCTGGCTTTTCTACTCCAAATATATATTTACTTGAATTAAACATTTCATTTAATTCTTCACGTTGCTCTTTAGTAAATTTACCACTTTCTTTAGTTAGCATACTGTTGCAAACAACATCAGCAAGATCTAATCGAGGATTTTTAGAAACAGAAGCTATTTTGAAAGAAACATGACAGTTTTTAGAAATAAACAAATCTTTTTCAGCAAGATGCATCATGATTCTTTCTTTTATTAATTTTGTATAGGTATCAATTTCAGTTATTTCAGCTGGATTATCACTATTTAAGGTTCTTCTTACAGCTGCAGTTATATTAATACTAATTTCATCTGGTTTTTCTAAAGATAACTTTTCTAATAAATTCATGATTCCTTCAACTAAAATATGTAAATATAATTTTTCATGGTCTTGGAAATCTAATAATTCTTTATTTTGAAAAATAACAAATTGAGCTGGTAAATTTTTAATTTCTCTCATAATATTGATAGCAACGTCCCCAGCTAACTTTGGATTAATTTTAGCAATATCATTTATATGTTTATAGTTACCATCAACTTTTGAAGTTGCTATTTCCATAATTTTTATAGCTTCTTCTTTAGTTAATTCTTTATTCCTAACTAAAATTCCTCCTACTAGAGAAGGAGATTTTTTACCACTGTCATTTATAAATTCTCCACTTTCATCTAAATATAGTTCAAATGTTCTCATTTTTTATTATCCTTTCTTACAATACTTGGTTTATATTTTTGTTTACCATTAAAATAATTTAAATAAGTTATTTCTTCATCTTGTAAATTTTCCTCATTTGTATATTTAATTTCTTTTGGAAATATATAACATAATTCATCGTTTATAAAGATTAAATATTCTCCTAAAGAAACTTTTTCATCATTATCATACCAAACTAAAACTTTATCTTTATTTCTTTCATAATGAATATTATTTGCTTTTAAAAAGTAATTTAATTTACTTGTAAAGATATAAAACAAATACCAAATTATATAAACGTTACTATCATTAATACTACCATGAGCTTCAACTTTATTTCTTAATAATCTAATAAGTTTAAATAAACCTAAAAAGCTAAGAGAATCTCCATCTAATTTAACTCCTAAAAAATCTGCCATATAATTTAAATAAATTTTTTCTTCTTTATTTAATTTAATAGTTTTAGTTTTAAGATCATAAATTAAATCTTCTTTTTTTACTAATTTATAAATATTCTCTGCAGTAATTGGAATAGAATCAACTGTTAATTCTCTTAAAATTCCTGTATTTTTATGATATTTATTATATAAATAATAAAGTACCATTTTAGAAAGAGCCATAATATAATTTAATAAAATTAAAATACTTTGATAAGCTGAGTCAGTTAGATAAGCATTTTTATATAATTCTAATAAAAAGTCATCTTTAGGTAAATTAGTATGTTCTAATTTCATTTTTTCTTGAAAATAATATTTTGATTTATTTATTAAATTGAAATCATCTTTCTTAACATAATTTAATTTATCAATACTTAATAAATTCTCAACATATTCGAGTAAATTGATATCTTTAGAAACAATTCGTAGTCCTTGTTTATAATTATTTTTAGGAATATCTTTTGATACTACTACAAAATAGATAACCTTATCTTTATATAATTCATAATCTTTTATATTTTTACTTATAACTACTAATGTATTTTTTAGAATTATATCTTTTTTACTTTGGAGTTTTTCTAATTCAGTATCTTTTATATAAAAGTTATTTTTATTAATACTATATTCTAAATTACTATTTAAATCAAATGTTGATGAAATTAAATTATTTTTTATTAAAATATAATTAAATAAATCAGGATGTTTTTTTAACTTTCTTATCTTTAAACTTTGATTATCTTTTTTAGGCAAAATAAAGTATAAAATATTAAAAACAATTATTGTGAATAATTCTAAACTAAAGAATAGAATTGTATTATAAATAATAATATATTTATTTAAGAAAATATAAATTAAAAGAGATTTAATAATAGTCAAAATAGGATAAGTAATTATTAAATTATAGTTAGTATCTTTTTTATAACTTAATAGATATAATATATAAACTAAATTGAGTCCTAAGGCAATTACTATAATTCTAATATAAGACGGTAATGATGAAAAGATAGTTATCCCCATGATAGTGGATAAAAAATAATTTAAGAAAACAAATTCTAGTATTAGAGAACTATATAAGATAATTTGATTAGTCTTGGTTAATTTCATTTAATCACCTCATCTATTTTGATTTTATTGTCTTTAGATTTAACTAAGATATTTCCATTTTTATAATCTAAGTATTCTAATAATAAGTCTTTATTTTCTTTTTCTATTCCATAGCTATAAAGATAAAAATCTTTTTCTCCTTTTTCAAGAGCTTGAAAATCTTTAGAAAACAATCCTTGAATTAAATCATCTTCTGATATACTTATATTTAAATTTATAAATTCTCTAACTACTATTTCCATCAAATTAAATAAATCATTTACTAAAGATTTAGAAACTTCATAAGTTAAAATACCATGAACTAAAATATTATTTCTAATTCTTAATAAATATGAGCAAACATCTAAATAATAACAACTTGTTTTATTATCAAATTTATGATTTTCATTAAGAATATCATCTATATGATTTAATGATTTAATTATGTTTGGATTATTATATTTATTATTATTTTCATTTTTACCTATTTGATAATTAATCCAAATACCTAAGGTAGGAATTCTTAAATTTTCTTTACTATTATTTGGTAAATTACTTAAATCTTTATTAATTATATTTCTTAAAGCTCGATAGTGAAGACAATATTCAGATACTTTTAAAATAGAGTAGAAATTTTCAATTGGATTATAAGACTTTATAGTTTGATTTAAAGCATATCTTATATATTTATTAGCAGGATTATCTTGAATATCATTTAATAAAGTCTCGACTTTTTGTTTTAAAATAATATTATTTTCATCTTCAACAACTTCTTTTAAAATAGTGGTTACATCTAATCTATTTTTGTAATTAAATTTATATTTTTTTTCTAATTCTTTAGCTATTTTAGTAAATCCATATGGAAATATAATTTTAAATTTATAATTATTATCTTTAATTTCAGCTATTTTATTAAATAGTATTTTTTTTGAATATTTATCAATGAACATAGTAGAAAAATTATTAGTTATTATTAAATAGTAAATATTTTTATATTTAGTTATATCTATTAAATTTAATCTAATAGCTGTAAATGATATTAGATTAAAGCTTTTGTTTTCAATTACTAAGTTATTTAAAATATTATTAGATAATTTATTAAAATCTTTTAATTCACTTTTTAAACCTAGATTAAAAAATGAGTTTTCTAAAGTTAAAACAATAAATAGATTTTTGTTGGAATTATTATCTTTATTTATTTTTTTTATTGATAATAAAGATATAGTAATTTTTATTAGAAAATAGATTAAGTAAATAACTAATAAAGATAATAATAAGTATTTTATTCTTCTTGGATAAATGTAGAGATTAGGTACTTGAAATATTATAATACTAAAGAGAATTAAAAAGTTATAACGATGGATTCTTTTATAGATAGATTCTATTATATAAGATATATTACCTTTTAAATTTTTATTATCAAATAGAAATGGTATTAGTAAAGTAATAAAGGGAATAATACTAACTGTTATTATGGCTTTTTTTAAATTAAAATTTGAATAATAATAGGGTAGAGATATAAAATTATAAAAATTAATAAATATATTTGAATCTTTATGAGTAAGATAGTTAGTATTACTAGGAAACATTGTTATAATTATTGGAAAAGTTAACAAAAATATGTAAAGAATAATTCCTAGTAATTTATGATTTTTTAAGAAAGAAAAATTATCAAATAAAAGAATTTGGATAGATACAATTAAAGATATTAAGAGAGCAAAGTAGATAAATAATCCTGATTCAAAAGGTAAAAAGTAAAAACCATTTGAGGAAATATTTAAACCTATTAAAAGGAATAATATTAATATAACAAGATAAATTATTATTTTAAATGATATTTTCTTCATGATTATCCTCGTTTAATTCTAAATAAGTTAATTTACCCTTTTTTACTTCTACATATTTAGTAGAATATATTTTATCATTAAGATAACTTTTTATAACATAATTTCCAGGATCAATATTATATGAAACAAAGCATTCTTTGCTTTTAAGAATTCTAGTATAAATATTAGTTTCATCACTAGTTTTTAAATCCAAATGATTAATTTCTATTTTCAAATCATTAGAACTATTATTATTTATATATAGATTAGAGCCTCTAAAATCATTTTTAAGAGTAATATTATTTTTAATTTTATATATTTTTTTATTATGTTCAAAAGTAATAATAAGATCAATATTTGTATTAGTAAATGAGGTAGTATTATTTTCTTTTATGATAAAACCTTCTTCATTAAAGAAAGTATTTTGTTTTTTATTTTTTAAATTTAGTACTTCTTGATTATTATTTAAAGTATTAGTATCTATTTCTATTTTTTTAATATAAGAATTAGTTATATTAAAATAATATTCTCGTTTAATTGATTTATTTTCTTTTATATCATTTGAAGTTGTAATTGATAATTTTTCTCCTTTAAATTCATCTTTTAAGAATATATATTCATCTAAATTGAAAGAAATAGAATCTTTAAGAGCTTTTTTTTCTTCACTTTCTAAAGTAATTCTGTCTCTTTTATTAGGAATTAAATTATCTCCTTTCAAAGTAAAATTACAAACGTCTTTTTCTAAATTAATTTCTTGCATATTAATAACATCTTCTGTCTTAAAATAATATGTTACTAACTCTAAATTAGAAATTCCAGCATAACCTTCTTTATTAGTTTTTAAAATTGCTTTTTCATTAAAAGTATTAAAGAAAGTTATTTCATAATCTCTAATTGGTTTATCATTATTATCTACAACTTTAAATAGACAATAGTTATCTATACTAGAAGTTATAAATGGTAGGCTATATTTTTTTTGATCTTTGTAATAATCATTATAACTTTTCATGAATAAACTAGAACTATTTAAACTAGTATAGTCTATAGTTTTTTTGATTAGTAAAATAGAACTTATTCCAAGTATGATAATTAAAGTAATAATTATTGGTATTATTTTTTTCATATAACCTCCTTATTCAATAGTTATATTATGTGAAATTGAATCATTTTCAATTGTATAAATTCTTGCAGCATAGTCAGATGAATTAGCAATATAAGAATTTACTCTTAAATCGTAATATGAAACATTAAGTGTATATTCAAAATTTTTAATATTTTTAGGAAAAGCTAAATAAAAGTTTTTTTTATGTAAAGTTTTTAAATCTATTACTTTTTCTCCTTTATCGTTATAAAAATCAATTTGTATTTGATTACCATCTTCATCTTTGGCTTCTAAATTAGCATCTTTAATAATAGCATTTGTTATTTCATATTTGAATGGTCCTGCTAAATATTTAAGATTAGTTTCTTCTAAGTGAAAAGAGGCTTTATCATCAGTTAATTTTAGGATATTTTTAACTTCATTATCGTTTGGAGCTTTAGTCCATTTTTCAACAAATTGAATTAATTTTGAAGCAGCATTATAAACTCTAGCATTTATTCTTGCTTCTCCAACATAGCTTCTAATGGCATTTATTCTAGCTCCTTCAGATGTATACATAGATTCTTGAGTTCTGTCTGCCATTTCCCATAAGGCAAGTTGGATAGCAAAGTAAGCTTCTTCTTCATTTATAACACCCATTTCTTCTAAAGAAACTAGGGGATAACTATTCCTAAATATTAGATAGATTTGATCACTTAAAGCACCTTTATATTTTAAAATATCACCAACTTTTAAATTACTATGATTAAATGATAAACTAAAAATATCTTGATCGTTATTACCATAGTAATGTTTATTTAAGGGATCAAATTTAAATTTAGTTTTTAAAGTATTAATTTTATTAATTTTTAAATCTTCTTTTTCACCTACATATAAATTAATATCACTACTTAAATTTTTAACAAATACATAATCATTTTTTTCTTCTATTTTTAAAGTTATAAAGATTGTAAAGATAATTATTTCTAAAGTTATTATAATTAAATATTTAGAATACTTTTTCATTCAAGGTACCCCTCATTATTTAAATTAAGTTTTAGTCCAACAGCTCCATCCTTTTTTATTTGAACAAAAAACTTTTGGGGATTATCTATTCCATCTTGCACTACATAATAAAGATTAGAATCTTTAGTAGATAGTTTTTCAAAAGCAATTACTCCTTTATCACTAGATTTGGCAGATAAAACTAATTTAGCTGAATTATCATATAATTTAATTTTTATATTAGGAACTCCATTTCCATTTTCATCAAGTATAAGAATAACTAAAGCACTTTCATCGATTGAAGAGGGGATGAATTCATAGCTTTTGTTATCTTCTGAGAATTTTAAGTAATATTCATTCATATCTAAATCATCATTACATTGATTACTTATTTCTCTTAAAGTATATTCTCCGTTTTTAAGTCCGACTAATCCTCCAACACCATCTTTATTTAAACTGAAATTATAAGTTTTTTTAGTTTTCAAGTTGGTTAGTCTCCAATTAGAATAATCTCCATCATCATGAAAGTATCGTTTAATGTATAAATAATTTTCAGTTACTCCAACTATATCACATTGTTCTTGTTGTTCATTATAAGTTTTTTTAACTTCTTTTAAATCTTTTTCGTATTGTAAATTTTGATAACTTACTACAATCGAAATTCCTAAAATTAGAATTATTGAGATAAATATAATTTTTTTCATGTATACCTCCAAAATTCAATTTTATTTTAGTATAAATAGTTAAAATTGTCAATTATTGTAGATTTTTTTTAGAATAATTAGTATAATTAAATAGTGATATTTATGAATGAAGTTGTAATGTTTTTTTTGTTATTTATTATTTATGCCTTTTTAGGTTGGTTGATGGAAGTATGTATTACTTTAGTTAATAGTCATAAATTTGTCAATAGAGGATTTTTAATAGGACCTTATTGTCCTATTTATGGATATGGTTGTTTGTTAATAATTATTTTATTAAAAGATTATATGGATTCACCTGTTGTATTATTCTTTATGGCTATTATTATTTGTTCTATATTAGAGTATATGACTAGTTTTGTTATGGAAAAGTTATTTAATGCAAGATGGTGGGATTATAGTGATAAAAAGTTTAATATAAATGGTAGAATTTGTCTTGAAACTATGCTTCCATTTGGAATACTTGGCTGTTTAATTCTTTATATAGTTAATCCATTTATAGTTAGTATTTTAGAAAAAATCCCAAGTTTAGCTTTAACTATAATTGCTAGTATATTACTAATTATATTTATAGTTGATAATGTTATATCATTCAATGTAGTTTCAAGTTTGAAAACTGAAATTAAGAAAGCCGAAGCTGATCAAACTGAAGAGATTACGAAGAAGATTAAAGCTATTTTATCAAGAAAGAGTATTTTACATAAACGTTTAGTAAATGCATTCCCTCATATTAAAACAAAAAATGAATTTTTAATAGAAATTAGAGCCAAAATTGATTCTAAATTAGAGACTTTAAAAAGAAAATAATAGTAAAGATTATTATAATAAAAAATTAATTAAATGAAAAATTATTAAAATTCACTATAACAAATTAAGTTTATTAATATACAAATTTAATTTTAAAAAGGAGAAAAGATGAAAGAATTAGAAATTAAAAAAATGTTAGAAATATTTAGAAGTGATAAAAGTATTATTGAAAAATTATCTAATTATGATTTAGATAGTATTTTAGATGTTGCATTTAAAGAAAAAATGTATGATATTATTTTAGAACTTTTTAAACCTATTGAAGTAAATGGAAAAGTAAAAATTTATTTTGATATATTTACTTATATTTCAGACTTTAGTAATAGTGAACATTTTTTTAGTAGATTTGCTGATTATGAGTCACAAGAGAAAATAGAAGAAGAATTGTATCAAATTGATATTTCCAAAATAAAGAAAATTAGAATAGGTGATACTATACCAAGGGCAATAAGTGGTTGGGGTCATTCAATAAATGATGAAAAAGACGTAATTTATTATTCTGAACCAGCTTTTTTAGAAGCAATGCTTGATTTATTTAAAAAAAATATTTGGACAATTTCGAATGATACAGCTTGTTGTATAAATGAAGAAAGCATTGGAATGAGTAATATTATAATTGACTATGATTCTTTAAGTTCTGAAAATAAAGAATTAGTTTCAGAATTAGTTTCTAAAGGAATAGCTAGTATTGATTCAGAAAATGATGGTATAATACTTTCTAAAGTTAATCAAAGAGTAACAATTTATTTTCCTACTAAAAAAGAAGATACAGTAGAAGAACTAAGTAATAGAATAATGAGTGCAATTGGTAGATTCGAAAAACAATTATTTTTACATGGAAGGTATACTGCTAATGACATGAAGCAATATATAATTGAAAAAATTGAAGCAGATTATACTAATCCTTCAACAAATTTTTCTTATACGGATTATATATTTTATCTTATAAAACAGTGTAAGGTAGAAGGAATTGAGAATAATGAAATAACGAAAGATAAATTAATGGAAATAGTTGATATTTTTTATAAATCCAAAGAATGGAGAGATGAAATTTTTGCATCAGGAATTTACTTTGATTTAGATAATGATTGCTTTTGGGAAAGTAAAGAATCATATGATAAGTATATTGCATCAAAAAAAGAACTTGAAAGTAAAATGAGAATATAAATATGGATTATAAAATAATAATATGTTTTAATAAAAAAATATGAAAGTGGTGAAATAATAAACTATGTTTGAATGTGATGAAACTTTATTTAAAAATGCTTGTAATAAAATATTAGAAACATTACTAAGTCTTAAAGGTCTAAAAACTACTATTATAGAATTACAGTCTTTTTCAGAAAATTATGAAGGAAAAGAAATAGTAAATAATGTAACTAATGATCTTTTAAAAATAAATAATCAAATATCAACTTTATTTGAGAATATGCAACATACCTTGAGTATTATTTTAGGAAATAATGGTATAATGAATCAAGAATTAAATCTAGATGATTTAGATACTGCTTTATCTTTTCTTGATGGAACTATTGCTGGTGAATATGGAGTAAATCAAAGTAATCCTTATGACTTATTTAAAAAATATATAGAAGATCCTAATTCTTTAAGTAAAATAGAAAAACAAAAAATAGATTTAATTTACAAATTATTTAAAGATTATGGCTATGCTGATTTTAGTGATAATATGATTAATCTTTCATTAAAGGCTTTTTCAAATGGAGGATGTGGAAATGCAGCTATTTCTAATATTATAATTGATCAATATTTAAAAATGGAAAATGGTGTAGAAGAATTTGAAAATAAGTATGGGTTTCCTTTATATTATGTTGATGAGAATGGTAATAAAAGATATAATTATGAAGGATTATTTGTATCATTATATTTAAATAGGGCTGAAGAACAAGTAAATACAACTCCATTTAAATATATGCTAGGAATGAATAAAGTAGATAACCGAGATTATATTCCTATTTTGGATGATTTTAATTCTTTTATATCAAACATAGATAAGGCATTTGGTTTAACTAATAAAGGAATGACTAATTTGTTAGAAAGTGAATTGGATGCAAATTCGATTGAATCTAGTGTTAAAAGTTGTAAAATTAGTATACCTTTTACTAATATTAATTGGGATGGGACAAAAAAAATATATGAGGAATCAAAAAATGATTATGATTACTGCATTCTTCATGCTACAAATTTTAAATTTAAGGCTTTAGATAAAAATTTTATAGAAGAACATGATGGAAATGAATATTATAGTTATCCAGCTGGTCACTTTGTCTTAATAACAGGAGTATCTGATAATGGTAATCCCATTGTAACTTCTTGGGGATATCCGTTTGAAGTAATTAATAGTAATACTTCTGATTTAATTTTTGTAAATGTAGGTGATAAAAATGAATAATGAATTAGAAATATATTATAAAATTCTTTTAACTAATTATATCTTTAATAAATTAAATATAAAAGATTATGAAAAGAAATTAGAAGAAAATAATAAGGATATTTTAATTTTAAATAATAAAGAATCTAAATATTTTGAACTTGCAAACTATATTTATTTAGATAAATTATCTGATAATGAATTAAAATATTTAAAAGAAAGTTATATTAATAAAATTAGTTATAATAAAGACTTAGAATATTTTATTGAAAATACTTATAAAAAAGTTATAAGATATGATTTAGAAGAAAAAAACATGATATATTATGAAACAGATAATGTAGATACTGATAGTTTTATTCTTGATGGTACAATTGTCTTAAAAATTTATTATAAAGAAAATATATTTGATGATTTAAAAATGCAATTAGATAAAATTGCTAAATTAGTTAAAGATACTGAAATATATGATGATGAAATGAGTAAAATTTTAAATAATTCTGTAAAAACAATTTGTATAAGTAAATTAGTTTAAAAAAATTAATTATATAATATAATAGAACAATGGCTAATATAAAAACTGATGTAATAACTAAATTAATATTAAATATATATATGATTAAATAATCTAATCCTGCTTTTAATATTAGGAATTTTCTTATAATGCAACCAATCTCATACAAAGAGAATTTTGGATGATAAAGAAATGGATTTTGTTGCTATGAAAAGAAATGAAAAAATTTATATTCAAGTTTCTGATGATATAGGTAATGATTTTGAATATAGTAAATTTAGGTGTGAATTAGATTCTTTATTAAAAATAGATATATCAAATTGGTTATCTGAATAAATAATTATTAATAACATTATCTATAATCATACAAATGAAACTAAAAATATAGAATCATAGAAAAAATTTACACCAAATTATTTACATACTTTAAAACAAGTTTAACGGTTAATTAAACTTGTTTTTTATAACTTAAAGTTTTTTGATGCTCAAGAGTTATCGTTTCTATATCATTAGCTGTATACCTTTCAAGAAAATTAAAGAAAAAATTATCATGTGTATATTTGCGAAAACCTTGTCCAACTAGAATATATCCTCGTCCATATTCATGTATACCTCTTGAATATATATTTTTAAAAGGTGACATATAAGGAGTACAATAAATACCAATTTGTTTATCAGAAAAGTATTTATCTAAACATTTTGGAAGATATCCATCATGTAAATGTCCAGATACTATTAAATCCATTTTTTGAAGAGAAGTTAATTCTTTCTTTACATAAGAATCAAATAAAAGAATAGGGGAGTGTGTTAAAAGAATATTATAAGAGTCATCTATAATTTTAAAATTAGAAGTTATAAATTGTTTGATATATTTATCACGAATTTTTAAATTTTTTGGTTTTATATAAGTATCATAACTTGGAGAAAAACCATGAAAAGATATATTATCTATTGTTAAAGTTTCGTTTTCTAAAAAATAAACATTAGGAATATTACTTAGTCCTTTAAACCAAACTAGCATATCTAAAAGACTTTTTTGATATTTTAATTCATGATTACCTAGAACAATAATGATTTTACTTGAAAAAGATAATTCTTTAAAAAGGCTTATTAGATAATTCATACTACTTGAATCATATAAAAAATTAGAATTTTCTATTATATCGCCTGGCATTAATATAAAATCAGGTTTTAGTTCGAATATTTTTTGAATTAAAATTTGATATATTTCTCTTGGAACGTTTTTATGAAAATGAAAATCCGTAAGATTTAATAATTTTAGGCTTTTGTTGTTGTAAAAAGGTGAAGTTAGTATATAATTATCTATAAAAAATTTATTTAAATAACTAGAAATATTTGATTTCATATATCCCCCTATAACTATATTATAACAGATTTTTAAATTATTACAAATGATTATGATTTTTTGTAGTTGTAAATTATCGTGAAGCATTAAAGAATATGTTAAATAGCAAAATAAAAAGAGGATATAAAGACCTTGAAACAATCGTTTACACAGATCAAGGAGCAGTATATTCCTCAGTGTCACTTAATAATATATAACAATTACCAAAATTATGTCTAGAGCTAGAATGCTAACAGATAATCCAGTTATCGAATCAAGAAATGGTTGGATTAAAAAAGAAATGTATATTGATTTTGACATAAATAATTATAATATAGTTCAAGAATTTATTGATGATATTGTATGAAATAATAATTTTAGACAATCATATACACTTCAATATAAAAATCCAGTTGAATATCGAACTCAACTAGGTTTTAAATAATCACTTTTTTAGTGTCTACTTTTTGTTGACAACTTCAAAGAAGATTTCTATTTTTTTTCAAAATAATTAATAATATAATATAAAATAGTTGAAATAATGGCTAATATAAAAACTGATGTAATAACTAAATTAATATTAAATACTTGGGAACCATACATTATTAAATAACCTAATCCTGCTTTTGATACTAAGAGTTTGCCCATGATGCAACCGATAATATTCATACAGAGAGAAAGTTGTTTCTAAAAAAATTAAAGACTTTATATTCTTCCAGAAATTGCATTCTTTTATTTCGCAAAAAAACAAAAAGTTGTAATTTGCGAAATGTATGATATAATATTAATAGAGGTGACTAATAATAATATGAAAATAATTAAGAGAAAATATTTAAATGATATAATCGCTGTTATGGGAACACCAGATATAAAAGTTATTACTGGAGTTAGGCGTAGTGGAAAATCACAATTACTTAATATGTTCATAGATTATGTTAAAGCAAATGATAATAAAGCCAATATTATTTATATAGATTATAATCTTGACAAATTTGATAATATAAAACAATATAAAGAGTTAATAAAATATGTTTCAGAAAAATATGATTCTAAAAAGAATAATTTTATTATGATTGATGAAGTTCAAATGTGTAATGATTTTGAAAAAGCAGTAAATAATTTTCATGCTGAAAGTAAATATGATATTTATATAACTGGCTCTAATGCGTTTCTTTTATCAAGTGACTTAGCTACTTTATTTACTGGAAGAACATATAGTATTGAAATATATCCTTTTTCATATAAGGAATTTCTTGAATATTATGATTTAAAAAATAGTGAAGAAAATTTTGATAGATATGTTTTAGAAGGTGGATTTTCTGGTTCGTATTTATATAAAGATTTAGATAAAAAGTATAATTATATAGCTGATGTCTATAAAACAATGATTGTGAGAGATATAGTTACGAGAAATAAAATACAAAATATTCCTTTACTAGATAGTATTAGTGATTTTCTAATAGATAATATTGCTAGACTTACTTCATATAGAAGTATTACAGATACATTAAATACTTTTAAAACGGATACTAATGATAAAACGGTTGGCTCTTATATTAAATATTTATGTGAATCTTTTGCATTTTATAAAATCAGGAGATATGACATTCAAGGTAAAAAATATTTATCCACTCAAGATAAGTATTATTTGTCAGATCATGCTGTAAAATATGCTATTCAAGGTACAAAAAATATGAATTATGGTAATATCTATGAAAACATAGTTGCAATGGAATTAATTAGAAGAGGATATGAAGTATACGTTGGAATTTTATATGATAAAGAAATTGATTTTGTTGCTATGAAAAGAAATGAAAAAATTTATATTCAAGTTTCTGATGATATAGGCAATGATTTTGAAAATAGTAAATTTAAGCGTGAAGTAGATTCTTTGTTAAAAATAAAAGATGCATATCCTAAAATACTAATAGCAAGAACTAAGCATGCCAACTATCAATATGAAGGAGTTCAAATTATAGATATATCAAATTGGTTATCTGAATAGACAATTAAATGATAGTTAAGAATAATTATCAATAACTCTATCTACATTCATGCAAATGAAAATAAAAATAATTCATTTAAAAAAATAGAAAAAGACTTCTATTTTTTTTCAAAATAATTAATAATATAATATAAAATAGTTGAAATAATGGCTAATATAAAAACTGATGTAATAACTAAATTAATATTAAATACTTGGGAACCATACATTATTAAATAACCTAATCCTGCTTTTGATACTAAGAGTTCGCCCATAATACAACCTATTAGATTCATACTTACATTAACTTTAATTGTACTAATAATATTTTTTAAATTAGCTTTTAGAATTACTTTGGTATAAATATCTTTTTTGGTTGCTTTCATGCTTTTTAAAAGGGTTATATAACTTTGATTAGTATTAGAAAAAAATGTATATAAGTTAATTATAGTTATAAATAAAGATATCATTAGACTCATGACAATTATAGAGTTAGTGCTAGCTCCAACCCAGATAATTATTAAAGGACCAAGAGCAACTTTTGGTAAGGAATTTAAAATAGTTAAGTAAGGGTCAAATACTTTAGCTAAAAAATCATTTGCCCAAAGAATAGTAGCTATTATAAAGCCTAGTCCAAAAGAGATAAAACAACTTATTAATATTTCATATAAAGTTACTAAAATATGATTTGTTAAGTTATTAGCACTTATTAAAACTTTTAAAGTTGATATAATAGAAGTAGGAGAAGAGAAGAGGAAAGTATTAATTAAATTAAATTTTGCTAGTAGTTCCCAAATTAAAAATAAGAATACTATAATACTAAGTTGAGTTATGTAAACTAGACACTTTTTTAATTTTGTTTTTTTTAAAAATTTTATATGTTCTTGACTATATGTGGACATCTAAATCCCTCCATATCTTATCATAATATATACTAAATTCTGGAGCTTTTCGATTATCAATTGGTAATCCTTTGTTTGTTAAGTTTACATTATATATTTTTTTAATTTTACATGGTCTTTTAGATAGAACAACAATTCGATCGGCCATTGAAATCGCTTCTGCAATATCGTGAGTTATAATTAAAACGGTTTTGCCTTCTTCTTTGATAATTTTATATAAGTCATTCGAAAGTGCAAGTCTTGTTTGATAATCAAGGGCACTATAAGGTTCATCTAAAAGTAATATATCAGGGTTTGTTGCAAGGGTTCTAATTAAAGCAACTCTTTGAATCTTGTATAGACACACTTGGTAATAATTATAAATATAGTTAATTTTACGGTAAGTTCTTTTTATATTTCCTTTTTAGATAAGGTAAATATAAAAAAGAGATGTTGAACAAAAGTGTTAGGTTATTCAGCATTCCCTTTTAAAATATTGTTTAGCATAATAAATTTCAATTTTATAATGTAAGCTAAGCAAATAAATAAAGATTAATGGTTATTTACATCTTCTTCTAAACCTTCAAATAACTTCATTATAGGTATTTCAAGAGTTTGTGCAATATGATATAAATTATTAAGACTTATAGTTTGAAAGGCATTATTTTCTAAATTGCTTATAAAAGTATCAGTAAAATTACATTCAGTTGCTAGTTTTGATTGACTCTATCCTTTTAATTTTCTATATTTCTTAATCTGTTTTCCAACCCAGTAATAAATATAGTTATTATCATTTTTATCAATAGTAGGCATAATTTTTCCTCCATTTATATTATTAAATAAAAAATGATTATTTGTTATATAATGAATAATTGTATAACGGTTAGTTGCACTTTTTTGAATTTTTATGTTATAATGTTAATATAATTGGAGGTAATTATGACTAATCATAAGAAATTAATAATTATGGTAATAACCTTAAGTTTAATATTAATATTATCATCAAGTTATGCTCTTTTAAGGAGTACTAAAATAAGTAAGAATAGTTATGTTATTAATGTAGGAGATTTAAAAGTTAATTTTCAAAATTCAACTGAAACTTTAACAGCATCTAATATGTATCCTATGACAGATGAAGAAGGTAGAGAAGTAGAACAGGAGTTAGTTTTTACAGTTAAAAATGA
>CANRCN010000006.1 GCA_947629135.1 uncultured Bacilli bacterium
AAGAGTGTTGAAAAGGAAGCTTATAAAGGTGATATTGAAATTGGAGAAGTTTTAGATTTTAATAACTATGTAGAACCTAAAGAAATTAGTCTTAAAATAGTAGAAGGAGAAAATGTAATTAATTATTATTACGAAAGAGAAAAGTAAAAGTTTATAACTGTTTTGGTTATAAACTTTTCTTTATGATAATTAAAAGTAATTGCAAAATATAGTAATTTATGATATATTATTAGTCATGTGAAATGGGTGATTATATGCAAATACCAAATTATGAAAAAGCGAGAAGTAGAAGTAAAAATGAAGTTAAAGTTAGAGATTTTAAATTAAATCAGGAATATAAAAAGATAGGATTAAATAAAAAGTTCTTTTTAAAGACTTATGGTTGTCAAATGAATGAACATGATAGTGAGAATATTAAAGGGATGCTTGAAAAAATGAGTTTTTCTGAAACAATGGAAATGGAAGATGCTGACTTTATATTACTTAATACTTGTTCTATTAGAGAGAATGCTCATAATAAGGCTTTTGGAATGCTTGGAAGAATTAAACACTTAAAGGCTTTAAAACCAAATATTATAGTAGCTTTATGTGGATGTATGGCACAAGAAGTTGGAGTGGTTGAAGAGATTTTAAAGAAATATAAGTTTGTTAATTTTGTTTTTGGAACACATAATTTAGATGATTTACCTAAATTATTGGATCAAAGTTTTAAAAATCCTAAATTAAATATTGAAGTGTATAGTATGGAAGGAGATATTGTTGAAAATATTCCAGTATCTAGAGTTAGTAAATATAAAGCTTATGTTAATATTATTTATGGGTGTGATAAGTTTTGTACTTATTGTATAGTTCCTTATACAAGAGGTAAACAAAGAAGTAGGCACAAAGAAGATATAATTAAAGAAGTTAAAGAATTAGTCAAAGATGGTTATCAAGAAGTAACTTTACTTGGTCAAAATGTAAATGCTTATGGAAAGGATTTATATGATGATTATGAACTTGCTGATTTGTTAGTAGATGTTGCTAAAACTAATATTCCAAGAATTAGATTTTTAACTAGTCATCCTTGGGATTTCTCAGATAAATTAGTTGAAGTAATTAAAAAATATGATAATATAGTAAATTTTGTGCATTTACCAGTTCAATCTGGAAGTAGTAGAATTTTAAAATTAATGGGAAGACGTTATACAAGTGAGTCTTATAAAGAATTATATGATAAATTAAGAAGTATTGATAATATTAGTATTACAACTGATATTATAGTAGGATTTCCAGGAGAGACTGAAGAAGATTTTGAAGATACTTTAGATTTAGTTAATTATTGTAAATTTGATAGTGCTTTTACATTTATTTATTCACCTCGTGAAAATACTCCTGCTAGTAAGTTAGAAGATAAAGTACCTTTAGAAGAAAAAGAACAAAGGTTATATCGATTGAATGAATTAATTAATAAATATTCGAAAGAGTCTAATTTAAAAATGGTTGGAAAAACATATGAGGTATTAACAGAAGGTTATAGTGTTAAAGAAGGAATGTTGTTTGGATATACCGAAACCAATAAATTAGTAAATTTTAAAGGATCATCAGATGCTATTGGAAAAATAGTTAAAGTTTTAATTCGAGATGCTAAAAGTTTTAGTTTAGATGGTGAGATAATTGAATAAAGAAATATTAGAGTGTGTTGATAAAATTGTTGCATATATTAAAAATACTTCTTCATATCAAGGGTATTTAAAGACTAGAGAATTATTAGATAAAGATATGGAGTTGAAAAAAATAATTGCTGATGTTAAAAGATATCAACAAATGTTAGTTAAGAAAAAAGATACGGAAATTGAAAAAAAATTAGATTCTTTGATTGAGCAATTAAATAATTCTCCTTTATATCTTGAGTATAATAATTATTTAGAAGAGATTAATAATATGCTTATAATTTTTGAAAATAAAATTAATAAATACTTTAATGATGTATTTAATTAGGTGGTTTATGAGTAATGAATATGAAAAAATATTAAAGTTAGAAGAAAAGTTAGAAGGTATGACTGTTAATGGAATAGATACAACTGATGTAAAATGTGAACAGGTTGTCTTGCAGATTTCTAAATTACTTGATAAAATTGATAATAGTGAATTGCTAAAATTGCTTACGTTTCCTTATGCTTTAAATGAGTTTATTGATGTAACTGTTTATTTTAAAAAGTATAAATTAAATTATAAAGAGCTAGAGGAAGATAATTCTTACAAAGATGAATTTAAAAAATTAAGTTTATTAGTTGAAGAGATAAGGGAAAAAGCTATTTCAGAAGAAGAATATCAATTTATTTGTTATAAATGTGATGTTGATAATACTGCTTCTTATTTACTTAGTAAGATGGATAATAAAGATATTATGAATTTGGCTAATGAAGCTGATGATTGGAGTTATAAATTATTTTTATTTCAAAATTTAAAAAAATAATTCCTTTTTGTCCTCATAGTATAACGGATAGTACGGACCCCTCCTAAGGGTTAAATGTAGGTTCGATTCCTACTGGGGACACCATTTATTTTAAAGAATTTATAAGTGTTTTAATTAATTTAGGATAGCTTTTTTAGAAGATCATTCGCAAAAAGTTCGCAAATTTCTATCCTTAACTTAAAAAAATTAGTTTTAAACAAAAATAAATTAAGGACTATTAAATAACTAAAAACTTAATTATTTAATAGTCCTTTTTGCAATTTATAAACATTAGATTTCTTGGTAGTTTCCATTATTTAAGTGACTATACCAATTATTAGATGTTTCACTAGGTTTTATCCAAGGTAAATTATTGGGAAGTTGACTTTGAGGTGAAGTATAATTATTATTAGCAAGCTCTTCTTGACTAAAATCTCTATTGTTGATGATTGTTCCATCTGATAAAGTAATACTTACATAATAATCAAAAGGTGCATAGGGATTTGCCCATTTATCTTTTGGTTTTTGCCCTTTATTACTATTACTTTTGGCATTTACATCATTTGATGGATCGTCTTGGTAGCCAGCATAAGTTTTGTTTTTATAATGTTGAGGTTCATTACCACTAAAAGTTCCAACCCAATATCCATGAACACCAAGAGGAGTACTATTGACAGGGTCAACATCATCATCATGAATTAATTGTCGTGCCATTAGTTCATATTCATCCCAACTCGTATCTAAAGCTTTTACTTCTCCAGCAACTGGATCTAAATATAAAATATCAGCTTCAGAAATTTTTTCGGGGATATTACTACTATTTTCATCTAATTTAATAGCATAGGCCATAACAAAATGCTTTTTATTTCCATTTGATACTTCAAGTGTAACAGGATATCCTGCTACAATTTCACTTTTAATATAATTTAAAGCATCTTCTTCGGTATCAAAAACATACCCAACTTTTCCATTTTTTACATCTTCATCCTTACTTTCAATGCCTAAATATTGACAAACTAATTGAGCATATGTTCTAGCTGTTGCTAAACATTGATCCTGTCCTTGTTTACTGCCACCTACAATATTGCAAATTGTTAAATAATTATTAGACATTTCATTTCCTGTCCAATAATTATTTATATCATGGCCTAATGGTACATCAATTTGTAGTTGTTGCATAGACAATGGTACTAGTTGCATAGACGATGACATAAAAGAAGAAGAAGAAAAAGATGGTGCCATAATGGATAAAGTTTTAGCCATATTACCAAGCAATTCTTCAAATTGAGGAATAAGTGCTTTTAAATTCAATGCGGCCTCTTCATCTAATGGTTTACCTTCGTAATCTTCTGATATATTTAAAACATTATTTATATCATTTTGCTTAGAATATAACCATTTATAAGCATTAATCGTTTTATTAATAGCTTGCATAAATAATTCAATATTATAATTAAACATCTTATCACATCCAATTTTATATCTTTATTTAAGTATATCATTTTTCAACTTTTTTAGCAATATTTTGGATAGTTCTTTACAAATGTTTACATATAATATTGTCTTAATTATAATGGACAAATTGAAAAAATTATTTGATTTTTTTAATAAAACAGGTTTTTGAAAAAAATAGTATGGCTGAGTTTCTCATAAGTAGGTTCGATTCCTACTGGGGAAACCATTTTAGAAGGTTATTCGCAAAAAGTTCGCATAAATAAAAAAGGTTAAAATTGATAAAATATTTTAACCTTTTTTAGTCATTTAAATCAGGATTTTTTCCAGTTATACAAGCTTTATATGAGTTAAAATTAAGATTTTCCTCTTTTAAAGAAACAATTCGATCAGCTTTTGAAACAATTTTTCCTTCTAAAGAATTACTTTTACTAAAAGATAATTTAAAAAAAGTATTTTGGCAACTAGAATTTATAATAATTTGTTTTATATTAGAGGGTAAAAAATTTACTTTATTAAGATTATTAATCTCTGTTTCTTTAAATCCATTTTTTAAAGATCTAACTGGAAAAGGATACATATGATGAATTATTCCATCGATTATGATTTTTGTTTCTTCTAAATTTTGAAAGTATTCTGGAAACCAAGTAACTGCATTAATAGCAGCTTCTATAGGATGGGTAAAACCGTGTAAATTTTGAAATTTATTTTTTATTATTTTTGAGTTTTGCCAAGGAAATTCATATAAATCATGAAACATAGCTATTAAAATAATAAGTTTAAGATTTGAATAACTATAATTTTTATTTTTTGCTATTTTATATGCAACAATAGCATCATTTAAGATATGTTCTCCTAAACTAATTGATGAGTGATGGGGATAGTTTTTACTATCTAATCTTTTTTGAAATTCAGGATGTGAATATATATCATTAATTATTGATAATAAGAATAATTTATCATCTTCACTTAGATTATTTTTTTCTAAAAATTTGTTTAAATTAAATTTGTTCATGATAACCTCCTTATTAATTTTATCAAATTTGATAAAAAAGTAAAAGATTTTATATTAATGAGCCTTGTTTTTTTGTAAAAATTATACTATAATATACTTGAAAAATAAAGTTTAGAGGGAGAAATACGATGGGAAAAAGTTTAAGATATTATGAAATATTAAAAAAATATGGATTATCTGAAAATGCCAGTGAAGAAGAAATTCATACCTTTTTTAGAAGAAAACTTAAAGAAACTCATCCAGATGTAAATGAATCTGCTGGAGCTGAAGAAAAATTCAAAGAAATCAATAATGATTTTTTGACTTTAAAGAAAGAAAGTATTAGACAACAAGAAACAACAAAAAAATCTGGTGAAAAGACTACTACTTCTAACCAAAATTCTGAAACTCAAAGTAAGGAATTTATTGATTGGGAAAATTTACAATTAGCTAAAGCTATTTTAGTTAAGTATCAACATAATGAATTTATAGGTTCAAATATTACTGCATTATTATTAAACTTAGAAAAAATTAATGAACAAAATTATCTTGATTTAGTTAAAGAAATAATTACAAATATAGCTTTTGCTTATTTATTTAATTATAATTTTGATAGGCGTGCTGAAAAATTATTTGATTGTAAAGATTTAAAAACTTTAATTAAGGAATGTCAACTTATAGATGCTACTATGAAATATGAAAATGCTGAACAAGTATATGTTAATAAAAATAAACTTTATAAATTAAGAGAAATACTTGTTAGATATAGTAATGATCTTAATCCTTCAATTAAATCAATAGTTGAATTATTATTACCTAGAGTAAGGAATGCTATTAATAAAGACAATGCAAAATTGAATAAAAATGATGTAGAACAATTAAAGAAGTTAATACAACTTTTAATTAGAAAGATTTATGATAATAGATTGATTTCGATATTTGAAAAAAGTGGTAATTTGTCTTCAGATGAAGACAAATTGAAATTTGAA
Source organism: uncultured Bacilli bacterium (assembly GCA_947629135.1). GTDB lineage: Bacteria > Bacillota_I > Bacilli_A > RF39 > UBA660 > RUG591. The sequence goes on from CANRCN010000006.1 coordinate 5,873, forward strand.
TCTTTGAAAAAAATGATTGAAGATTTACCAAATTGTGAAGACCTAAATAAATTAATTGATTTTATAGATAAATTTGATGGAGAATATATACAAGTATTAACACCTAATCAAGTTAAAACTTTAAATAAAATACTTAATGAACATCAAAAAAGTTTAGAAGCTGAATCTGTAAATTCGTTGCAAGAAATTATAGTAGAATTTGATCAAAAACAAGTATATGATTTTAGTAGTTATATGAGATTGAAGCTTGTTTTGGAGGCAATAATTGCTCAAGAAATGAAATTAGCTAGATTAAAATCAGAAGATCTAAATATATATAATAATTATTTAGGTAAAATAACTAATAGTGCTAAAATAAAAGATTTAATTACTTATATGTTAGCCTATGATAAGGATTTACTTAAAAAAAAGAGAAATGCTGTTAAACAAAAACATCAATTGATTGATTTTTCTAAAATAACTAACTTAATTAGTGATATTTTTAAGAAAAAGTAATTATATTATAAGGGACTTGTTAAAAGTCTTTTTTTATAGAAAATTATTAATAAAGTTAAGAAGATAAATTTTTTAAATTCTATTTACATATAAAATAAAAAATGATATACTTTATCAGAAGGATGAAGTATATGAGAAAAAATAGAAAGAACAAACTTATTATATGTTTAAGTGTAACTATTTTAATTTTAATATTAATCTTTTTATTGATTTTTTTTATCGTTAAAAATAGCTTACCATCTGAAATTGAAGTTTCTTTAAATGAAAAATTTCCAGTTGAATATAAAACCAAAGTTGCTTTTTTTGAAATTAAGTTAAAGGCTATGGAAAAAATAGATACAAATAAAATTTTAACTAAAAAAATACATTATACGTATAAATATTTTTTCTTTAATTGTGAAAAAATTATAAGTGTTTCAGTTAAAGATAAGGAACCACCTAAATTTACAAAATTTACTGATTCATTAGAAATTTATTTAAATGATGAATTTAAGGAACCTGAATATGAAGTAGTAGATAATTATGATAAAGTTGAAGATTTAAAAGTTACAATTACTGGTTCTGTTGATACTAAAAAGAAGGGTTCATATTACTTAGTATATAAAGCGGTTGATATTAGTGGCAATGAAATAGAACAAGTTCAAAAAGTTATTGTAACAAGAGAATCACCTTTAAAAATGTCAAATGCAGATTTTGATTTAACTTCATATTTTCCTGATACTATATTAAAGGAAACAAAAGATATGGGTGAAGAGTATTTGAATCAAATTGTTTTGGCTGGTGATTCTGTGTATTGGTATTTTCCTCAATATGGTTTATTTGATGCAAAAAGAGTTTGGGCTAAACCTTGTGTAGGACCAAGTAATATTTATACTGAAAAGATTGATATGCAAAATAACTATACTATACCTGAATTAATATCTATTAATAAACCAAAATATCTTATCTTAAATATGGGTGGATGTGAATGTCAAAGAAATAATGTTGAGCAATTTATTGATAGTTATCGAAAGTTTTTGGTTGATATGAAAGAAAAATATCCTAGTGTTAAAATAATAGTTCAAACTTTTAATCCTGTTAATGTAAAACAAAATACACCATATATAAATAATGAATGGCGAAATAAATTTAATTATTATTTAGTTGAATTATGCGATGAATTAGATATTCCTGTTTTAGATGTTATTAATCTTTTTAAAGATGAGAATGGGGAATGTAAAGCTGGAATGTGTATGAGTGATGGTTATCATCCTAATGAGTTAGGTATGAAAAAAATGTTAGAGTTTATAAGAACTCATGGATATGCGGAGGTTGGTCCTTGATATTCAATAAATAAAATAATATAATATAAAAAAAAGAGAGGAGTTAATCATTTTTAAAAGTAATTAAATACTTTTATGATATTGATTATGTAGAAAATATGAAAAAAATAATTTTAATAATAATGCTTATGTTTTTAGTAGTTGGTTGTGGTACAACCAAAAGTGATAATAAAGTTTTAGACTTAGATATGGCAGAAGAAAAAATTAGTAAATTAACATTCAAAGATAAAGATTTTACTTTTACGGATAAGGATAGTCTTAATAATACAGAGGCATTTGAAGTATATTCAGTTGATACTAAATTGTTTAAAGAATTTAAATCTTATTTAGGAACTAATGTTGTTGATCCTTCTATGTATTTAATTGTTAAAGTTGAAGATTCTGATAAATCAGTTTTGAAGTATCAATTAAAAGATATGTTTGAAAAATATTATAATGCTTATAATAGTTATTATCCTGAACAAGCTAAAATGATTGAAAATAGGTTAGAAAAAGAATTGAATGGGTACTTAATTTATATTGTTTCTTATGACAATGATGCCGTTTACCAAGCTATAACAGGTAGTTTAAAATAAATGGTTTTTTCAAGTATTCCATTTATCTTTTTCTTTTTACCAATTTTCTTTATTAGTTATTTTTTAACACCTAATAAATTTAAAAATTATATTTTATTATTGTTTAGTTTGATTTTCTATGCTTGGGGAGAACCAATCTACATTTTTTTAATGATTTTTTCAACATTGGTTGATTTTCTAAATGGACGTTTATTAAAGAAAAATAATAATAAACGAACAAGAAAAAGATATTTAATTATAGCTATTTTAATTAATTTAAGTTTATTGGCAACATTTAAATATGCTAATTTATTAGTAAATACAATAAATAGTTTATTCAAATTGAATTTGAATCCTTTAAATTTATCATTGCCAATTGGTATTAGTTTTTATACTTTTCAAACAATGAGTTATAGTATAGATGTTTATAGAAAAAAAATAGAACCTGAAACTAATTATTTTAGATATTTAACTTATGTATCAATGTTTCCTCAATTAATAGCAGGTCCAATTGTAAGATATGAAACAATAAATAAAGAATTACATGAACGAAAAATAAGTTTTTCTAATGTTGCTTTAGGTTTTTTTCGCTTTTTAACAGGTTTATTTAAAAAAGTTTTATTAGCTAATTCAATTGGCTATGTTAATTCCATGATAATGGAACAATCAATTGGTTCTTTTAGTACTTTAACTTTATGGTTTGGGCTTATTGCTTTTGCATTACAAATTTATTTTGATTTTTCAGGATATAGTGATATGGCAATTGGACTTGGAAAAATGTTAGGATTTAGTTTTTCGGAGAATTTTAATTATCCTTATATATCTAAATCAATTACAGAATTTTGGAGAAGATGGCATATTTCACTTTCAACTTGGTTTAGAGATTATGTATATATACCTTTAGGTGGAAATAGAAAAGGCTTGAAAAGGCAAATAATAAATTTATTAATAGTTTGGACTTTAACTGGTTTATGGCATGGAGCAAGTTGGAATTTTCTTTTATGGGGCTTATATTATGGTATTATTTTAATTATTGAGAAATTGTTTTTGTTAAAGTTTTTAGAAAATAAATCACCTTTTTTTACTCATATTTATACTGTTTTTTTAGTTTTAATAGGTTGGTTGATTTTTAGTATTGAAGATATAACTGTTTTAGGGGAGTATTTTGTTAAATTATTTAGTTTTAATAATTTTATTAATAAAGATTTCTTTTTCTATTTAAGTAACTATGGTGTAATTTTATTAATTGGTATAATTTTTTCTTTACCAGTTGGTTCATATATAGAAAAAATAGGTATGAAAAATAATGTTACAAAATTAATATTTGGTTTAATTTATATATTATTATTTGTTATTAGTATAAGTTATTTAGTAAGTGATACATATAATCCTTTTATGTATTTTAGATTTTAAGGTGGTGTTTACATGAAAAAAATAGTATTTATAGTTATAAGTATCATTATTATTTTATCAATGACATTCTTTATAATCTTACCTAAAAATACCTTTTCTGAACAAGAAAATAGAATGTTAGCTTCAATTCCTAAGTTTAGTTTTGAAAGTTTGAAAGATGGGAGCTATATTGAAGATTTAGAAAATTATTTAAATGATCATTTCTTATTTAGAGATTTTTTGATGGGATTGAAAACTACTACAGATAAATCTTTAGGTAAAGCAATTATAAACAATGTCTATATTGGAAAAGATAATTATCTTTTAAATAAATATGAAAAAATTGATCAAAGTGAATTAATTTCTAAAATTCAAAATTTTAAAAATAATAATCCTAATAAAAATATAAATTTATTAATTTTACCTAGTAGTACTTCTGTTTATAAAGAGAAATTACCAAAGCAAGCAATTACTGATTCGGAAGAAGAAGCTATTCAAGAAATATATCAATCAGTCGATTTGAAAACTATAGATGTATATAATAGTTTAGTTAATGCTAAAAAAATGTATCAAATATTTTATAAAACAGATCATCATTATACTACATTTGGAGCTTATTATACTTATTATGATTATTGTTTAAAAAATAATTTAACACCACTTTCTATTAATGATTTTGAAATAAAAAAAGTAAGTGATAATTTTTATGGAACTTTGTATTCTAAAACAAGTAATTATCAAATGCCTCCTGATGATATGTATTTATTTTTGACTAAAACTAATTATGAAGTTGTATATAATGATATAAACAAAGTTACTAATTCTTTATATGACTATTCTTATTTAACTAAAAAAGATAAATATTCTGTTTTTCTAAGTAATAATCACGGGTTAATAACAATTACTAATAATAATATAGAAAATGATAAAGAAATTTTAGTAATAAAAGATAGTTTTGGTAATTCGTTAGTACCATTTTTAAGTGAGCATTATAAAAAAATTCATGTTGTTGATTTAAGATATAATCTAACTAGTATGACAAAATATTTAGAAGAAAATTCAGAAATTAACGATGTTTTAATTATTTATAATATAACTTCTTTGGATAAAAATAGTAGTTTATATTATCTAAGATAATAAGATTAAAGTGTAAAGTTTATTATCTTTTGTTAAATATTTTGACAAAGTAGTTGCTATTTTCTTTTTAATATGATAGTATAAATATGAAAGTAGAAGAGGTGTGACTCTCTTAACAAACAGATTTGATGTATTAAAATTGAGTGTTAACAATGAGTTAACAGATATTGGATAATACTAAATAAGCATCTTTCTAAAAATAAAGTAACACATAATACTTAGTAATTTATAGAACTAAGTGTTATTGTTGTTTGGAGGTAAAATGAGAAAAGATGTAAAAGTAGTAAAAGTAGTATTATATATAATAATTATTTTAACTTTTATTAATGCTATATTATTAATAAGTAAGAAATCATATGCTTTATTTAAAAATAATTTTTCAACAGGAATTAAAATAAATATAAATACTCCAGATAAATTTCAAGCTGGATATGATAAATTAATGAATAAAGCACTTGAAAAAAGATGTCTTGATGATGAATATCCTCCTATTATATATAATAGTGATAAGGGGATATATTATTTTTCAGGTGATAATGAATGTATAGATTTTAATTATGTATGGTATTCTGGAAAACTTTGGCGGATAGTTAGTGTTTATGAAAATGGTATGATGAAATTAGTAACTGAAGATACTTTATCTGCAATTTCTTTTGGTGATTCGATTCAATATAGCAATACATCATGGGTATATCAATGGTTAAATGAAGATTTTAAAAATACTTTACATAATTATCAAAATGTAATTGTTAAAAATGCTGATTGGAATGCTTGTGTAATAGTAGATGATGATCTTGAAGTTTTACCTCAAACATCAATACCAGCCAAAAATGTGAAAGGTGATATTGGATTATTAGATGCTTATGATTATTATACGAGTATGAATCTTTTAACTGATTATACAAAAAATTATTTATTTGAATCAGCATCAAAGAATGGGTTTTGGTTATTAAATTCAAATGGTAGTACTCTTTGGGTAATTGCTACTAATGGTACATATTGGACTGCAGGACTTGATGTAGCAGTTGGAGTAAGACCTTCTATTTATCTAAAACCAAGTATTTCATTGTTTGGAGAGGGGACTTTAAATAATCCATTTCGAATACCAGGTGATAAAAAAACTGGTAAAAGTGGTGAAAAAATCAATACTAGATTAAGCGGTGAATATATTGAAATAGAAAATGTGTTATATAGAATAGTTGGGGTTGAAAAAAATGGAACAACTAAGTTAGTAAAGCATCAAATAATCAGAGATGAGCAAGGTGGCATGGTACAGTTAGCATTTAGTCCAACATTTCAAACAAATTATCTTGCTTCAGTTACCAGTAATAATCCATATTATGTAGGATATTATTTGAATAATAAATGGTTAACTCCAACGTTAAAAAAATACTTAGTTGAAGGAACTCATTATATGGGAACCGTTCCAGTACAATCAAGCTATAAAAATTCAATATGTGCATCTTTGAATACGTCTGAAACAGTTGATAATTGCACTAAAACTAGTAACATTTGGACAGGATATGTAGGATTACCAAGATATGGTGAAATGTTTTCAAATCAGGGGAATGAAGAAAGCTTTTCAATGAATCCTCTTGATAATAAAAATGAATGGATTATAGCTTCTGGTATGGCTATGAATTTAGATGTAAGCCAATATACATTTACTTCAAGACCAACTTTTTACTTAAATTCTAATGTATATATAAAAGAAGGAAAGGGAACGGAACAGAATCCTTATAAAATAGATTTATAAAGTTTAAAGAACTGAAATCAGTTCTTTTTTGATAATAAAAAAGTAGAAAAAATAGTTAATCATTTTTTCTACCACATATAGGACAGAAATTACCATCTACAATATGTCCACAATTAGGACAATATTTATTTTTCTTTATAAACTTTACATTTAATGATGATATTTTTTTTATTTTTTTAATAACATAAATGTACATTCCAATTATAAATACTATAAATAAACCAAAAAACAAAAGGTTTTGAGTAAATAGGCAATAATCATATATACCATGTGTAATAGTTGGAATTAAAATACTTAAAATTAAATTTTTAGTTTTTAAATCTTTTCGATTATTAACTTCTCCTATTTTAGATAATCCTAAATAATAACCCATGAAAACTCCATCACATACATGTCCAGGTACAGCAAGAATTGCTCTTATAACAGCTACAAACATTCCATATTGAAAGACATACATTATATTTTCTAAACAAGCAAATCCTAAAGCAACAAATGTTGCATATAAAATCATATCATATAATTCATCAAAATCTTCATGTTTATAAGATATTTGATATGCCATTATCCATTTAGAAAATTCTTCAATTAAAGCAACTCCTATAAAAACACTTATAAATAATTCAATTAAATCTAAATTTTCATAATCAATTGAAAAGAAGGGGAAGATTGATTCTAAAACCGAAGTAAGTAATAAAGTTATAATAATTGAAAATATTCCTCCAAAAAATAATTTTAATAGTAATTTTTTTGATTCTTTTTCTTTATCTTTTTTATAAATGTATGAACCTATTATAAATATAGGTAATACAGATACTACAAGTAATATAGTTCCATTCATGCTATAACCTTTATTTAAATTTTAAAGAATTTATAACTGTATTATAAGCTTTTGAACATAGTTTTCCTTCGTCATCTAAAATATGGAAATCAATTAAATAAAAATTATTATCTTTTAGAGTACCATAATAATATTTAATAATTCCATTTTTGTCTGTAACAGTTGCATAATCCCAAGTTTCATTATTAATTTTTTTACTTGAAATTCCACTATAAGTATCGCTGGCATTATAATAAATTTCTTCTTCTAAAAATTGTTTAGAATCTTTATTATTAAGATAATTTTTACGATATTTTATATTTAAATCACAAAGACTATCATTAGTACTTAAATGATACATCTTTAGAGTATTACTTGAATAAGAACTTTCTTTAAAATCTTTTGGTATTATAACATCTAAATCTTTTATTAATCCATTTCCAGTTTGTGAATCTTCTGAATTTTCTGAGTAATCTGAATAATTACTATCTGACCCATATCTATTAAGAAGATCTTGTATGTAAGATTGTAAAGTAAAATATGAAACAATTATTATTATAATCCAAATTACTACCATTATAATGATAGGAATTATTGTAGTACCACCTTTTTTGTTACATATTTCTATTAATTCATTTTGTGATTTACCAGGATTTTCTTTTTTAATTTTGTCTACTTCTTCACGAACATGTTTAATATAATATTTTTTAAATGTTATTGCCATGAAAATAGTTATTCCAAAAACTAAAATCGATGATAAAGTTCTTAAAATCATTATTAAAATAACATTTGCTAAAATCCAAAGTGATCCTAAGATCCACATTTTTCTATAAAATGCATATAAAGCACCCCAAAAGAATGAGCAAAAAGAAAAATTTTCTTTTAACATTTCATCTGCATTTGGACCAATATAAGCTCTAACTAAATCTTCGTCGCTGTTATAGCTAGAATTTTGATTATTATCTTGATGATTAGTTTCATTCATTCCATTTGAATTTTGTTGATTAAAGTTCTGATTTATACTATCTGAATTAGTATTTTGTTGATTAAAGTTTTGATTATTATTAGTTGGTAATTTAGAACCACATGTTCTACAAAAATTTTCTCCTATATTTACTTTTGAACCACAAGTTGGACAAGTGTTATTATTCATATTAAAACTCCATTCCTTTCACTACATTCAAAGTAAATTACCTTGAACTATTTTACATAATTATTTTATCATAAAGTGATAATTTATGAAAGTTTTTTTATAGTATTATGACAAAAAATATTATTTGTAGTAATATTTACAATCAAGTGTTTTTTTGTTATACTTTTAATAGTAAATAATATTTGGGAGGCAGTATGAATTTTTTAATTATTATTATCATATTATTATTAATTATTTTGGGAGTAATATTAGTTTTTTATTTTAAAAATAAAAACAAACAAGATACTCAATTAAAAGCTGAAATTGCAGTTTTAGAAAATAAAGATAGTTATTTTCCTGAAGTTCAAATTATAGAAAGTACAGATATAGTTCCATTAGAAAAAAATAAAATTATAGATAAAAAAGTTATTAATGCCTTAACAACAATTGACAGTACTGTACCTAAGACTGTTAATATTGTTAAAAAAGCTAAAAGAGGAACAGAATTTTTAGATAAGAATAAAGAATTTTTTTCAGCAGCAAAAAAAGAAACAAAAAATATGCTTAAAGTTAGTAAAAGTGATAAATTATATGGTATGCAAATGATAAAGGATAAAAATTCTAATCGACAATTATTCAAAAAGCCAGTGGAATTTACTAAAGAAAATGCTTTAGCAAAAAATGTTGGAACAGAAGCTTTGGTTGATGCTTCTTTTAATGCCTTATCAATAGTAGTTGGTCAACACTATATGAATGAAATAAATGATAAACTAGAAAATATAGAACAAGAAATAAATGAGATAGTTGATTATTTAGATTCTGAATATAATGGAAAAGTAATGTATATCGTTTCTAAAATAAAGGAATTGATGGATAATAAAGAAGTAAGTGTAAAAAATGATTTTATTAAGGATAAACGATATGATGATGTTATGTATTTAGAAAGAGAATGTTCAGAATTATTAGGAAGTGCAAATGAAGAAATAAAGAAAAACATTCAAGATGGTGATATTGAATATAAAGATTATATTAAAAAATTACAGGAAATAAATAAATGGATTATAAGGCAAAAGTTATTATTAAAATTACTTTTTGAAATAGGGGAATTAAGATATTATTTAGCAGAGGGATTTGAAGATACAAATATTTGCCATTCTCAATATAATAATTATTTAAGTCAATGTAATATGATAAATCAAGATCTTGAAAAATGGAATATTTTTATATGTGAAAAATATGGAATAGATATTAATTCTTCAAGAAGAAAAGGTAAATTTTATGTAATAAGAAAAAATACAATTGGAAAATTAAATGAGAATTGGGCATATAAAAAACTTGATAAAGATATAATCCAAATGATAGAAAATCAAGTAAATACTGAAAAAATGTTACCATATAAAAAACAAGGTGAAGTAATTAAAATATTAAAATATAATGATGAATATTACAATTTACTAAAATAAAATGGTGATATTATGAAGTTTAAAAAATGGTTAAAAAATAATTATAATTTATTAATAATATTTATTTCTACAATAATATTTTTAATATTTTTATGGAATGTTGCAAGTTTTGGAATTATGAAAGAAGATAAGTTAATTTATAATTTTATCTCTAAATATTTAATGAATGATATATCAACTAGTATATTTAAAGTTATAACTAAATTAAGTGGTGAATTATTTTTAATTGTATTAACATTTATTTTAATAGTATTTATTAAAAATAAAAAAATAAAATTAGCTATTCCGATAAATTTAATAATTATATGTATTTTAAATTTAACTTTAAAAAATATTGTTCAAAGACCAAGACCTACTGAATTTAGACTTATTGAAGAAAAAGGTTATAGTTTTCCATCAGGACATTCTATGATAAGTATGGCTTTTTATGGTTTATTAATATATTTAATTTATAAATATATTAAAAATAAAAAATTGAAATGTATCTTGATTATATTTTTATCTATATTAATTTTATTGATTGGAATAAGTAGAATTTATTTAGGAGTACATTATGCAAGTGATGTGATAGCTGGTTTTTGTATATCTCTTAGTTATTTAATGATTTATACTAATATTTTAAAGAAGTGGGTGTTAAAATGAAAAATAAAAGAATAATTAATAGTTTTAAATATGCATTTGAAGGAATAAAAAATGCTTTATTAACAGAGAAAAATTTTAAGGTTCATATAAGTTTTATGATCTCAGTTATTATTTGTGGAATATTTTTTAAAATAAGCATATTAGAATGGCTTATCTGTATTGCATTATTTGGTTTAGTAATTGGAGCTGAATTATTTAATACAGCTATAGAAATAATTGTTGATTTAGTAATGCCTGAGACAAATTTTAGGGCAGGGCTTGCAAAGAATATTTCAGCTGGAGCAGTTCTAGTAACAGCCATTTCTTCAGCTTTAATTGGCTTTATTATTTTTATACCTAAATTTATTGCAATGATTAAATAATTTTATTCACATTTACGTGGATAAAATTAATAATAAAAGAACTAGAAAATTTTCTAATTCTTTTATTTTGTTTTTTCTTCTTCTTGTTCTTGAGCCATTATATTTGATATACCAGCAATTGGAATAGATGCATCTCCAACTTTTCTAGAAAAATTGGCAATTCGTAGTTTTTTATCAATTTGTTTAGTAATTTCTAAGTTTATACTATCAATTTTAGAACTTAATGAATCTATTAAAACTTTATATTTATCAGTTGTTTTGTCGAGAGAAGTTGATGTATTTAAAAAATCAATTAGTTTCCTTAATTCATTTGGTTCTAATCTATTAATACAATCTTTGATATGGTCATTCAAAGGTAGGTCTGTGATTTTAAGGAACATATCTTTAGGCTCTAATTGTTGTAATGAGTTTACAAATGTGCTAGGATCTTGAACATATTTTATAGCTTTAATTTGTTCTAAATTTAAACTACCGTTAGGACTTACTGCTGTTATAGGTTTTGGAGTTGTCATAGGGCTTGGAGTTGCAGCTGGGGCTGGTGTTATAGATGCTGATGTAGTTGGTGTTTGAAGAGGGATAGGTTGGTTATTTATAGGTTCTGGTATTTTTTCAATTGGCATTGCTGTATTATCGATAGTTGGTAATTTTTCAGGAATTCCTCTAAGCACTAGATTATTTAAAAAATCTCCTCCTGTTAAAATATCATATACTGATAAACTAGCAGCTCCACATAATAGGGTAACTAAAGTCATTTTTCCATATTTTAAAACAGCTTTTTTAAAAGTTAATCTTTCTTTATTATTGTAATTAATTAATGTATTCAATAGTTTAATAGCTTTAATTTTATTTTTGGCATCTAAATTTTTTATAATATTTTTTAATTCATTTATATTTTCAGGCATACTTCCACAATAAATATTATGTTCATTTAAATATTGACAAACAATAGCTATAATTGCTTTTTCTTCTAAGGAAACATTATCTAACAATTTTTGATTTATTAATGATATTTCTTTTGAGTTATCTTTTTCGTATAGTTTAGAATCTAAGCTAAATATTTCTTTTTGCATTTTATTGGTTGTAAATTTATCTTTTATATTTTTTATAACGTTTATAACACCTTTTGTAACAACATTTCCAGCACCTACAATTGCACCTAAGGCTATAAAGACGGATATGTTTTCTATTGCTAAAATTTTAGTTATTACTTCTCCAACATATGGAATAAATTTTCCAAAAGCTGTTAACAATCCAGTTGCTCCAGCTGAAAGCCAAGCAACAACAGGACTTTTAGCTAACTTAGATATTAAAGTTCCAACAACAGTACTATTTATAGGTGTTGATAAGATTGCAGGATCAATAGCATTTATAGTAGTTGCAACAGCAGCTCCAGCTACACTTGTTTTTACAATTGGACTAACTACTTGCTCTTTGGCTTTTTTAAATACATTTTTGTTATATTTTTCTAGTCGTTTATCAATATCAATTCCTATACCCGTTACATTAATAAGTAAGCGACATAATTTTTCTTTTTCAGGTAAAGGTAAACTATAGATTGCTTCTCTTAATGATAAATAACCTGTATCAGTAAAGTTAATGTTGTTTTCTCTAAAAAAGTTACGAATAGTATCTTGAATGTTTTTATTAAATCTTGTATCACATATTTGATTGTTTTTATTTTTGGTAACTTCTAATTCTTCTAATATTTTATTTAATTCATAATTTTTATTTGCAATTTTATTATATTTATGATTTTTTATCAACTTATAAGCAGTGTATCCGCTTAAAGCTCCACTGACTGCTAATTTCATAGGAAGTGTAGGGGCTAAAGTTAAAGCTGTCCTACTTGCTAAAGAAATGGTTGTTGCTTCTGCTAAAGGTTTTATTAAACTTTCATATCCACCTTGAAGGAATTTCGAAAAAGCATTTGTTGATCCAGCAATAAGATCTTTTAAAACTTCCTCTATTTTTTGATTAATATTTGTAATTACTATTTTTATATCTTCATATTCTTTAACATTTAGATTCTTTTTTAAATAACTTGTTAATTCCAAAAAGTCAGTTATATCGTTATCATAGGAAATATTTCTTTCATCTAAAGCTTTTTTTAGTATATCTACTTTGACATTATTAAGTTGGTTTTTTGCTTGATTAATGACTTTTATTTTGTTTTCTTTTACTTTTTCTGGAAAAAGTGGGACATTTAAAGTAAGTGCATCATTCATCGTCTTCACCAACCAATTCTTTGTATAGATCGTCAAGCTTATTTAGATTTTCTAAATATAAAGCTGATTCATAAAAATCAAGATTTTTGACTGTTTCATCATCTAGGAATTCTACTTTTTCAAATAAATCTTTTAAATCTAATAATTCATTTTCCATATAATCACATCCTTAGTATAATATTAGCAAATATTATTTTTTATTTCAAGCAATTTTAAAGATTATTTTGGTTGCTTTACGTTTTTTTGATAGCATATTTTTTAAATAAAAAATAAACTTTTAAAATATGAAAAAATTTACTTGAAAAAAAAGATGAATTAGGATATAATAATGTGTCAAGAAAGATGTGATAATAAGGAGGTTTACAAAACTCATAAAATTTAAAATAGAAATATTAAAAGTATAAAGTAAGAAAATGAAAAAGATATGTTGTTCGCATAGTACAATGGATAGTATGGTTCCCTCCGAAGGAACAGATGCAAGTTCGATTCTTGCTGTGAACACCAGTTAAAAAAATTACCTTATTAAGGGTTTTATTATGGAGAAATTTATGAATTTTAGTGATGAAAAATATAGAATTGGTTTAAATGATTTATTAAATAGTAATATTGTTAATATTCATGATAAAGTAGATTGCTTTTATGAATTAATCAATGGAATAGATAAAAGAGATTTAGATAATTTAATTAAGTTTATGGTTGATTTTAGTGAGTTAACTGAAGATGAATGTTATAAGTTACTTCAAAATAAAAAGATTCCATATTCTTTAAAGTATAAATTTATGGAATTAGCCTATAAATGTTTAGATTTAAATATGCCTTTAGGTAATAATGTTACTAAGGAAGGATTTAATACTAGTAGTTATCTTGCTCATTCTTTAGAAGTTGCAAGGGTATGTCAAGAATTAGCAAGTAAAATGAATTTAGATTCTGATAAGGCTTTTAGAATGGGAATGTTACATGATTATGGACGTAAATATAAACAAAATTTTGATCATGTAAGAATTGGCTTTGAAAAATTATATGATTTAGGATATTTTGAAGAAGCAATAGGGGCTTTAACTCATTCATATATAAATGGTAAAACTTTTGCTATTTTTGAATCTAATTTAAAATATAAATTAGATGAAAATAATAAATCAATATTATTAGATAAAGAATTAATTAAAAGTGATATTTATCAATTTTTACAGACTTATAAATATACCGATTATGATAGAATATTAAATCTTGCTGATTTAATGGCAACAGCAAATGGAGTATTAGAACCAAAATTAAGGATTGAAGATATTGAAACAAGAAGAAAAATTAGTAAAGAACAAAAAGAATATTTTTTAAGTGAACTAGTTAATTTGATTAATTATATTTTAAAAAGAATGGGGAATGAAGAAAATATTAAAGATTTTAAAGAAGCAAGTTTAAAAATATATAAAAAAATAAGATAAATCTCTTGAAGAATTCTCTTAATTTTGATAATATTAAAGTAAGGAGAATAAGAGATGAATGAGATATTAAGATTTAATTATAAAGGAACTGAATTATATGTTTTTGAAGAAAATAATAAATTTATTTATTTAAAACAACAAGATAATAATATTAGCAAAGACTTAACAAGTGAAGAAAGAGAATTAACATCAAAGGTATTACTTCAAATAATGCCTTCTCGTAATTTAAGTGATTTAGGTTATATTAAATACAATCAGAAAAAGTTTAGACATTTTTATGATATTAGAATAGGTTTTCATGTTTTTTATGAAGGTGATGATTTTAAGACTCCTAATGATCATGATTTATATAATTTAAATATGGTATTTAACTATGAAAATGACTATGTTGCAGTTTATAGACATTTAAGTCAAGCAGATAAAAGAAAAAGAAGTATAAAAAGAATAGTTAGATTAGGTAGTTTAACTTTAGTTGTATTAGTTAGCTTATTTGGAATTAAAGTAGGAATTGAAAGAATTCCTAAAGAAGAAAAAATTGTTTTAAGTGATGGAAGAGTTGTAGAAGCTGGTGAGTTTGAATATAAACTTATGCCAACTTTAGAACCACTTGAAGCTAATCAAGATAATGTAAATGCTATTTGTAAAAGTATTCATACTAATAGCAATTTAAGTGATGCAGAGAAGAATATTTTTTTATCATCATCTAAATTTATAGAAGATATATCTCCTTATTTTGATACTAGTAAATTATATTGTTTAAATCATTTTAAAGTTAATTATGTTGATTCTGAAGGACCTAATAATGTTAAAGCTAATTGGCAAGATATATTTTTAGAAATTAATGTTTATAATTCTAAAAGTTTAGAAACTGCATCGATTCCTGATTTAACTCATGAATTTGTTCATACATTTAGTAATGTTTCTAATTTAGCTCTTGGAAGTAGTTTATATGAAGCTATTACTGTTACTTTAAATAATGAATATTTTGGTAATTCTGATAATAGTTATAGTTGGTTAAATAGATTTACAAAACCTTTAATGGAATTATTAGGAAGAGATACACTTTTAACTTATTATGCTAATCCTAATCCTAATATTTTAACAACAGCTTTAACTGAGATAAATCCAGATTTTAATATGGCTTATCGTTTACTTAGTAATTTAGATACATTTAATAACTTATGGAAAAATAGTTATGATCCTGATTTTCAAGAAAAATATGGAGAATTAATAAATGAAGTAATAACTGATATAAGTCAGACTTTAGAAATTTATTATGATTCTAAATATACTAATAGGGGAGAAGCTAATTTTACTACTTTATATCATGTAAATAAAGAAAGAGCAATTTTAGAAATAGCAGCTAGTTTAAATCTTTCTCCTAGTACAATTGAAAATTTAAAGAAATATCCTGATGCAGTTAGATTAGTTCAAGATGATAGAATATTTAATCAGACAGATGATTCAGGAATGATAATTAATATTCCAGATGTTTTGGAAGTAAGGGAAAAATATTATACTAAAGATCAGTTATTAACAGGAATTGATGGAATAAAATATGATAGATTATGTGATATTGATTTACCTTTAACTAGTAAAGGTTATAGAAAAGTTGATTTTGATAGTCATTCTATTGATTATAAAGTACCTGGTGCTTCTCAAAAAAGTTCTAGAAATAGTAGATAAAATTTAAAAAAGTGATATATTAGATTTAGGAGGAAATATTATGGAAAAAGCTAAAGTTTATTTTACAAGTAAGATTACACCTGAAAATGTAATTGAAATTTATAAGAAATTAAATTATGAATTAGGAGGAAGTATTGCAGTTAAACTTCATTCAGGAGAAGATGGTAATCAAAATTATTTAAGAGCAGAGTTTGTTAAACCTATTGTTGATTATTTAAAAGCTACTGTTGTTGAATGTAATACAGCTTATGATGGAGAAAGAGATACAACTGAAAAGCATACTAAACTTATGGAAAAACATGGTTGGAGTAAATATTTTACAGTTGATATCATGGATAGTGAAGGAGATATGATTTTGGATATTCCAAATGGTAAAGTAATAAAAAAGAATTATGTTGGTAAACATTTGGAAAATTATGATTCAATGCTTGTTTTATCACATTTTAAAGGACATCCAATGGGAGGATATGGTGGAGCTTTAAAACAATTATCAATTGGAGTTGCTTCAAGTCATGGAAAAAGATATATTCATTGCTGTGGAAATGAAGATGGAAGTTATGAAGATATGTTTAAAGCAGATCAACTTAAGTTTTTAGAATCAATGGCTGATGCAGCTAGTTCTGTTACTAATTATTTTAAAGATAATATTTTATATATAAATGTTATGGTAAATATGTCAGTTGACTGTGATTGTTGTAGTGTTGCTGAAGATCCTTGTATGGAGGATATAGGAATTTTAGCATCGACTGATCCAGTTGCAATTGATCAAGCTTGTATTGATTTAGTTAAAAATTCAAATGACCCTGGACGTGATCATTTACTTGAAAGAATTAATTCAAGACAAGGAACTCATACTATTGAAGCTGCTGAAGCTTTAGGTATTGGAACTAAGGATTACGAACTAATAAATATTGATTAGACTACTTTAAGTAGTCTTTTTTAGAAAGGAAACTTATGATAATTGATTATGAAGATAAATATCAAGAAGAAGTTAAAGATTTATTTTGTGAGTTACAAGAATATATAGTATCTCTTGATAAAGAAAAATTTAATATAATAACAGATAATTATAGAGAATTATATTTTGAAAAAACTATTAATGAAATAAATAATGAAAATGGAAAAATGTTTTTATTAAAAGCAGATGAAAAGATAGTTGGACTTGTTGTTGGAATTATAAATAATAGTATAATTGAATATGATTTTAAAGCACCTATTAGAGGAAGAATAACTGAATTAATAGTAACTAAGAATTATAGAGATAAAGGTTATGGGAAAGTTCTTTTGGAGTTTATGGAAAGTTATTTAAAGAAAATGGGTTGTAAAAATATTTTAATTGAAGTTTTTGGTTATAATACTAATGCTCTTAATTTTTATGAAAAGAATGGTTATCATATAAGGCTATATGATGTATGTAAAAATGTAAAATAACTATCAAGAAAGTTTGATAGTTATTAATTTGTATAATCTTTAATTTGAGAATAGGCTTTAATAAGTATTTCTTCAATATCTTTTTTAGAGTTAGCAGGAGAGGTACTTGGTAAAGGGATTGCTTTAATTTCTGTTTTAGGATATATGTATTTTTGATATAGTTTATAAGCCTTATTTCCAGTTGTAAATATTGCTTTGATTTTTGATGCTTTTAAAATTTCACTTAAATCGTTTGGAATAACATTTTTTATAGTTGAATCACTTGATGCTTCTATATCACATTCTTTAATTACATCAAATAAAGCTATTTTATGTCTTTTTAAAAATTCTTTTTTATCATTTATTTCTTCATTATAGACTTTAGCAAGAGTAGACCAAAATCTATTACGTGGATGTGCATAGTAAAAATTTTCTTCTCTTGATTTAACAGATGGCATACTTCCTAAAATTAGAACTTTTGAATTTACATTATAAAAAGGTTTTAAAGTATGATAAACTTTCATAAAATCACCAATTTAAGTATAAACTTAAAAGTAAAAAGTGTCAAATAATTAAATGGTTTAATATGTTTACAATAAATTATGTAAAATATTTTCTAATGTAATGTCAAGTTTTGTGTAATTTTTGTGAAAATGCTTGCATATAATTTGCAAGTATCATATAATTAAGCATATCGATATTTTTGGGAAGGTGGTTTAGATGCTTAAATTATTAAATATTAAAAAAGATTATAATCTAAATGAAAAAGATGTTGTTCATGCTCTAAAAGGAGTTAGTATTAATTTTAGAGAAAGTGAGTTTGTTTCTATATTAGGTCAATCTGGTTGTGGTAAAACAACTTTATTAAACATTATAGGTGGATTAGATGACTATACTGATGGGGATTTAATTATTAATAACAAATCAACTAAGAAATTTAAAGATAGTGATTGGGATAGTTATAGAAATCATAAAATTGGGTTTGTTTTTCAAAGTTATAACTTAATTTCTCATCAAAGTGTTTTATCTAACGTTGAACTTGCTTTAACATTATCAGGGGTAAGTAAAAAAGAAAGAAGAAAAAGAGCAATTGAAGCTTTAGAAGAAGTTGGTTTACATGATCAAATTAATAAAAGACCAAATCAACTTTCTGGTGGACAAATGCAAAGAGTTGCAATTGCTAGAGCTTTAGTTAATAACCCAGATATTATTTTAGCAGATGAACCAACAGGTGCCTTAGATTCTAAAACAAGTGTTCAAATAATGAATATTTTAAAGAAAATTTCCAAAGATAAATTAATAATTATGGTTACTCATAATGAAGAATTGGCTGAAACTTATTCAACACGAGTTATTAAACTATTAGATGGAAGCATTATAAGTGATTCTAATCCTTATGAAGAAGAGGAAAATGGCAAAGGAATACTTAACAATACTAAAACTTCGATGAGTTTCTTTACAGCTTTATCTTTAAGTTTTAATAATTTATTAACTAAAAAAGGAAGAACTATTTTAACTAGTTTTGCAGGATCAATTGGAATAATTGGAATTGCTTTAATTCTTTCTTTATCAAGTGGAGTTAATAATTATATAGAAACAGTTGAAGAAGATGCTTTATCAAGCTATCCTTTAACAGTTGAAAAAAATACAATTGATGTTTCAGAACTTATGAATTCTTTTATGGGAATAAGTGATAACAAAGAGACTCATGAAAAAGATAAAATTTATTCTAATGATATTTTAATTGATATGTTAAGTACAATGACTAAAGGATTACAAACAAATAATTTAAAAGATTTTAAAACTTTTATTGATAATAATCAAAGATTAAAAGATTTAACTTTAAATATTCAATATAAATATAATGTTAGTTTAAATATTTTTAAAGAAGAAGATGATGATAAAATTATTCAAGTAAATCCAAGTAATATTTTTACATCTATGATGGGAGTAGGTGGAGAACAAAGTCAGAATATGGCTACAATGGCTGAAATGACAGGCTATCAAGTTTTCACAGAGATGCTTGATAATGATGACCTTTTAAAAAGACAATATGATTTACTTGCTGGTTCTTGGCCAAAAAATGAAAATGAACTTGTTTTAATTGTTACAGAAGATAATGAAATAAGTGATTATATTTTATATACTTTAGGTATTAAGGATCAAGAAGAACTTAAAGATATTATGCAAAAAGTTCAAATGGGTAAGGAAGTTGAAACAAAGTCTAGTAGTTATACATATGATGATTTATTGGATTTAGAATATAAATTAGTTTTACCAACAGATATGTATAAAAAAATAGGTAATATTTATACACCAATTCAAACTGAAGAAGAAATAAAAAATGCTGTTTCTGAAGGAATAAATTTAAAAGTAGTTGGAATTATAAGAGCAAATGAAGAATCTACATCAACTTCAATAAATGGTAGTATTGGTTATAAATCTGAATTAATTAATAAGATGATTAATTTAATAAACGAAAGTGAAATAGTTAAATATCAAAAAGATAATCCAGATATTAATATATTTACAGGGCAAGCTTTTGATGCTTTAAGTTCTTATGACAAAAATTTAGAAACATTAAATGTTTATGATTTTTCAAGTCCAAGTGGAATAGCTTTCTATGCTAAAAATTTTGATAGTAAAGAAGAAATAATTGATATAATAGATGATTATAATAAAAAAGAAAGAGATAATGATAAAGAAGAAAATGTTATTAGATATACTGATGTAGTAGGAACAATGATTGGAAGTGTTTCATCAATTGTTAATACGATTAGTTATGTTTTAATTGCTTTTGTTACGATATCATTAGTTGTATCTAGTATTATGATTGGTATTATTACTTATATAAGTGTAATTGAAAGAACAAAGGAAATTGGTATTTTAAGAGCTATTGGTGCAAGTAAAAGAGATGTTTCAAGAGTTTTCAATGCTGAGACAGTTATTATAGGTTTTTCTGCAGGCTTAATGGGAATTATTGTTACAGTACTTCTTAATATACCTATTAATATAATTATCAAGAATATAACTGGTATAAGTGGTATAGCTAGTTTACCTATTGTAGGTGCAATTGTTCTAATTATTATAAGTGTTATCTTAACTTTAATTGCTGGTTTAATTCCTGCTCGGATTGCAAGTCGAAAAGATCCAGTTGAAGCTTTAAGAGTTGAATAAAGAATCATTTTGGTTCTTTTTTTTAATTTTGTTAGGAATTTTTTAGGTTTAGTGATATAATAGTAATGTTTATAAAGGAGGTCTTTTTATGTTTGAAAGTTTAGGAGATAGATTACAAAAAGTTTTACATAAAGCAAGAGGTTATGGTAAGATTACAGAAGAAAACATAAGTGAAATGGTTAAAGAAGTTAGAATTGCTTTACTAGAAGCTGATGTTAATTATAAAGTAGTTAAAGAATTTACTAATAAAGTAAGAGAAAAAGCTTTAGGAGAAGAAGTTGCAAGTAGTTTAAAGCCAGGAGATGTTTTTGTTAAAATTGTAAATGATGAGTTAACTGAATTATTAGGCGGAGAGAGTGAAGATATTAATATAAATGGTAATCCTGCCATTTTAATGTTAGTTGGACTTCAAGGTAGTGGTAAAACTACAACGATTGGAAAACTTGGTAATTTACTTCGTAAGAAATATCATAAAAAGCCATTACTTGTTGCTTGTGATGTTTATCGTCCAGCAGCTATTGATCAGTTAAAACAAATAGGAAAAGAACTTGATCTTCCAGTTTTTGAAAAAGGATTAAATAATCCAGTTGAAACCTCAAAAGAAGCTATTAATTATGCTAAAGAAAATGGCTATGATTATGTTTTAATCGATACAGCTGGTAGATTACATATAGATGATGTGTTAATGGATGAATTAGTAAACATTAAAGAAGCTGTTAATCCAAAAGAAATAATGTTAGTAATTGATGCTATGATGGGTCAAGATGCTATTAATGTTATAACTGGTTTTAATGAAGCAATTGATTTAACAGGAGTTGTTCTAACCAAATTAGATGGAGATACCCGTGGTGGAGTTGCTTTATCTGTAAGACATTTAACAAATGTTCCTATTAAATTTATGGGTACTAGTGAAAAAATGGATGGATTAGAATTATTTGATCCTAAACGAATGGCTGGGCGAATTCTTGGAATGGGTGATATTGTTTCTTTAGTTGAAAAAGCAAGTGAAGCTATTGATGAAGAAGAAGCAACTAACTCTATAAAAAAACTTCAAAGAGGAAAATATGATTTAGAAGATTTTTTAAGTCAGATGAAGCAGATAAGAAAATTAGGCCCTCTTGAAAATTTAATTAAATTAATTCCAGGAGCTAGTAAAATGGGACTTAATAAAGTACAAATTGATCCTAAGCAAATGGGAAGAATTGAAGCAATTATTTTATCGATGACCAAAGAAGAAAGAAAAAATCCAAATATAATTAAAGCTAGTAGAAAAACTAGAATTGCTAAAGGTTCGGGAGCTTCAGTTATGGAAGTTAATCGTTTATTAGATCAATTTGAAAATTATAAAAAAATGATGAAGGGGGTTATGAGTGGTAATATGAAATTACCATTTTAGAAAACTATGGATATAGAACTTAAAAATTTAAAAGTAAAAGTTGAGGATAAAGAAATACTTCAAAACTTTAACTTAAAAATTCATCAAGGTGAAATTCATGCTATTATGGGACCTAATGGAGTAGGAAAGTCAACCTTATCCAAAGTAATTATGGGATATCCAGATTATAAAGTTGTAAGTGGAGATATAATTGTTGATGGTAAATCAATTTTAAATTTACCTATCAATGAACGTAGTAAGTTAGGAATCTTTTTAGTTTATCAAAACCCAATTGCAATTGAAGGAGTTACGATGCGAGAGGTTATTAAATCAAGTGTTGACTCTAAAAGCGAAGAAAAGAAAAGTTTATATGAGTTTGTTAAAGAAATAGTGGGAAATGCTAAAGAATTAGAAATGGATTCAAAGAATTTACATAGAGATTTCAATGTTGGATTTTCTGGAGGAGAGAGAAAGAAAAATGAAATTCTTTGGGCTTTGATGTTAAAACCAAAATTTATTATTTTAGATGAACTTGATTCAGGACTTGATGTTGATAGTTTAAAAATAGTATCTTCAGTTTTAAATAAATATTTAGAAGAAAATAAAGAAACATCTGTTCTAATAATTACTCATTATACAAGAATTCTTGATTATATAAAACCAGGATTTGTTCATATGGTTAAAAATGGAGAAATTATTAAAAGTGGTGATTTTTCTCTTGCTAAATTAATTGAAAAGTTTGGTTATAATCAGACATTTGATATAAATGAGGTTGAGACTTGTGAATAAAATATATATAGATACTAGTAATTATAAATTAGAAATTAAAGATGATTCTTCTTATTTTCTAGAAAGTAAGTTAAATAATTTAAATCTTTATATTGAAGTATATAAAAATATAAATAGTAAAGTTTTCTTATTAACTAGAAATAGTAAAGTTAACATAGAAGTAAAACTTCGAGATAATAGTAATATAATAATTAATAGTTTAGGAATCGATGCTAGTATTTCTAGTATGATTACTTTAGGAGAAGATTCTAATTTAAGATTTTTAGAAAGTATTATATCTAAAGTAGATACAGTTAATAAAATTAAAATCACTCATATTGGTAAAAATAGTCATTCTACTTATATTAATAATGGAGTTAATTTAGGTGAAAATAAATTTTATTTTGAAGTAGATGGAATGATTACTAAAAATAGTCGTGGATCTTTTTTAGAAGAAGATAGTATTATTATAAATAGGAAAGATGGAGATAGTAAAATAATACCTAATTTAATAGTTGATAATGAAGATGTAACAGCTAATCATGCAGCTTTTATAGGAAATTTTAAAGATTCAGATATTTGGTATTTAGAATCTCGAGGAATTAATCAAGAAGAAATTGAAAAACTTTTACTACAAGCAACTTTACTTAAGGGAATAGAAGAAGAGAATAGAGAAGAATTTATTAATTATTTAGAAAATAAGTAATGGAGGTGATAAGATGAATCGGGAAGATTTTTTGATGTTTGAAAATAATCCTGATATAATTTATTTTGATAATGGTGCAACCACCTTTAAACCAAAAAAAGTTATCCACAAAATTGGGGATTATTATACTAAGTATACGGCAAATGCTCATCGAGGTGATTATGATATAAGTTTAAAAGTTGATACAGAATATGAAAATACCAGAGAGGTAGTTAAGAATTTTATAAATGCTAAAGATATATCTGAAATAATATTTACCAAAGGAACAACTGATAGTATGAATATGATTGTATTTGGATTTATGAAATATTATTTAAAAAAAGGTGATGAAGTTTTAATTACAAAATCGGAACATGCTAGTAATGTTTTACCTTGGTTTGAATTAGAAAAAAAATTAGGAATAATAGTTAAATTTATACCTTTGACAGAAGATTTTAAAGTAACTCTTGATAATATTAAAAAAGTTGTAACACCAAATACGAAAATTATTTCACTAGCTCATATAACCAATGTGATTGGAGATATAAGACCAATTAAGGAAATAGGGGAATATGCTCATGATAATAATATGTTATTAGTTGTTGATGGAGCTCAAAGTGTGCCTCATCTAAAAACTGATGTTCAAGATTTGAATATTGACTTTTTAGCATTCTCTGCTCATAAGATGTTAGGACCAACTGGAGTTGGAGTTTTATATGGTAAAAAAGATTTATTAGAAGTTATGCAACCTTTAACGTTTGGAGGAGGAATGAATAGTTTCTTTGAAAGTACTAAAGATCTTGAATATAAAGAACTTCCTTTAAGACTTGAAGCTGGAACTCAAAATATAGCTGGAGTTTTAGGTCTTAAAGAAGCAATTTTATATCTTGAAGAAATAGGAATGGATAAAATTCATAACTATGAAATAGAGCTAAGAAATTATTTGATAAAAAGACTAAAAGAAGTTAATAATATAACTGTTTATAATGAAAATAGTGAATCAGGAATTGTTATTTTTAATATAAATGATATTTTTGCAGAAGATACATCAAGATATTTAAATCACTATAACATCTGTGTTCGAGCTGGTAATCATTGTACAAAGATGGTTAAAGATGAAATTAAAGTAAAGAATACTTGTCGAATTAGTTTGTATTTATACAATACAAAAGATGAAATTGATAAGTTAATAGAAGTTTTAAAAAATAGTAAAAATATATATGATATAATTTTATAGATAAAGAATCGAGGTAATATATGGATAGTAGTTTTAGAAGAGAATTAATAGTAGATAATGCAAGTAATCCTTTTCATAAAGAAACAAAAGATAATCAAGAATTTATTAAAGCAAATACTCATAATGAATCGTGTATTGATAATATTAATCTTTATGTAAAAATTCAAGATGATAAAATAATAGATGCTTATTTTGATGGTGAAGCTTGTGCTATTACTACAAGTGCAACTAGTATTATGTTAAAAAATATAATTGGAAAAAGTATAGATGAAGCTAGAAATATAATGAAAGAATATTATAAAATGATAAATGAAGAAGAATATGAAGAAGAAAAATTAGGTGAATTAAATGCATATTCTGATATTTCTAAACAAGCAAGTAGAAAAAAATGTGCTATATTACCTTTTCAAACTTTAGAAAAAACTATTAAAATTTATGAAGATTAAAAAAATAGCAATAGTTTAATTATTATTGCTATTTTCTTCTTTGATTGAATTTAAAGTTTCTTTGACAAACATTGGTAATAATTTTTTTATTAAATCAGGATTTTCAAATTCAACTAACTTGTTATTATCTTTATTTAATCTTAATATTTTAAAATCCTTATTATCTTTATTATTGACAAAATAATAATAAGTATTGTCTTCATAATTAGTTTTACTAGTTACAATATAATCTATATTATTATCTAAAGTAACTAAATCTTTAATATCAATATCCATTAGAGACTTCCCCTTTCGTTTATACAATAAATTATAATATAATTTTTAATTATTGTAAATGATTTTGAATAAATATAAATAAATTATTTATAATAAAAAAGCAATTTGATTAATGAATATTATTGATTAATCATAAAATTTATTGTATAATACTTATATCGTAGTGGAGGAAAAAAGATTATGAAATTTTTAAAGAAAAATAAAGTTGTTATATTTGTTGTACTTATCTTTTTAAGTTTAGTAGTTTTAGTTGCTGAAGTTAAAAGACTCTTAGTACCTGATGAAGGAAAAGCAGCTTATGGAGATAGATTAGATGGAATTGAAAATCATAAGATTAAAGATTATGTTTACGAAGATATTGAGACAAAATTAAAAGAAGATAAAAAAGTAATTAATGTTGAACATAAACTTCATGGAAAAATTATTAATTTAATTATAACTGTAAGTGATGAGACAAGTGTTGCAGATGCTAAAAAAATAGCTAGTAATACAGTTCCTATGTTTGATGAGGATGATTTAAAATTTTATACTTTACAAGTTTATGTAAAAAAAGATAATAAAGATTTAAATAATTTTCCTATTATTGGTTATAAAGGAACTGCTACTAAAGAATTAGTGTTTACTAAAGATAGGGAAATAACAAAAGAAGAGGATAATAAAGATGAAAAATAAAAAGAAATTGATAATATTTGTTCTAATCGTTGCCATAGTTGTATTTATAGCTTTATTTTTCATTTATTATTATAGAGAATCAAGTTTGCTTAGTTCTGAAGATAAAAAATGGATAAGTGAAAATGGTACAAAAGTAATAGATGTCGAGGTTTTAAATGATGTTGCAGTTTATGGAATGGATGGAAAAGGTATAATATTTGATTATTTAAATTATGTAACTGATGAAACTAAATTACAATTTAATAAAATTCCATATTTAAAAAGTGAGAATGTAAATAAAGATGATTATAAGTTTGAATTTATTAATGGAAGTACAGCTTTATCTACAAATCAATTATTAATATTTGAAGATAATTATGTTGCTATTTCTAAAGATAAAGATTTAAAGATAAATAGAATAACTGATTTTTCTGATTATACAATTGGAGTTCTAACTAATGAAGAATCTAATATAAGTTATTATTTAAAAAGTGCAGATAATATAAAATATAATACTTATAATAATATGAAAAATTTATTTGATGCTTTAGATGATGATGAAGTTAAATTAATAATAGCTCCAAATATGATGTCTTTAGAACATACAATTGGTAATGATTCTTATTACTTTAATTATTTCTTTACAGATATTACTAAAAAGTTAGTACTTACTCTTGAGGAAAAAAATCAAGCTTTAAATAATATTTTAAGGAAATATTTTGAAAGTTTCATGAATGAAAAATATGTAGAAGATTATAATAAATTATTATTAGATTATTATATAGAAGAAAGAGAAATTAATGATAAAACAAGAGTTGATTTATTAAGTAAAACTTATGTTTATGGTTATGTAGAAAATGCTCCTTATGAGATAACTAAAGGATCAAAGCTTGGTGGAATAGCTGCTGAATATATTAATAGATTAGTTAGACTTACAGATATAGATTTTTCTTATAAAAGATATAATAATCTTGAAGAATTAAATAAAGCTATTAATAATGGAGATGTGGATATTTACTTTGATTATATAAATAATACAAATAGTAAATATTTAAAGACAGTATCTACTTTTATAGAAAACTATGTAGTTTTAGGAAGAACTTTAGATGATTATGTAATTTCATCATTTGAAGGATTAAAAGGTAACAATGTTTATATGCTTGAAAATAATAAGTATCTTGAAAATTATATTAAGTCAGGTGCTATGGTTAATGTTAATCTTGTTGATGATATTAAAGCTTTAGTTAAAAAAGCTAAAGAAAATAATGGTTTAATAGTTCTTGATAAAGAAGTTTATTCATACTATAGAAATAAAGAATTAAAAGATTATGAAGTAATATATTCAGATATTATGAGTAGTGATTATTCTTTTATGATTAAAAGTGATAATACTTCATTTTATACCTTATTTAATTATATAATCAATACTAATTCTTATTATAAATACCGTAATAGTGGATTAAATAATTTAAATGTTTCTATTTTTGAAAGCTCTAGTTTTGAAGAGATGTATTTATTAATTTTAGGAATTATTTTAATACCAGTTTTAATTGCTATTGTAGTATATGTTATGATTAAGAATCGTCATAAGTTGAAATTAGTTCGTAAAGAGGATAGAAAGAAGTATACTGATATGTTAACTTCATTAAAAAATCGTAATTATTTGAATTTGCAAATTGATTCTTGGAATTTAAACAAAGTTTATCCTCAAACAATTGTAGTAGTTGATTTGAATAGTTTAAAATATATAAATGATAATTATGGAAGAGAAAAGGGAGATAGCTTAATTATTAAAGCAGCTAGTATTTTAGTTAATACCCAACTTGAAAATACTGAAATTATTAGAAGTGATGGAACAGAATTTATTATTTATCTTGTTGGTTATAGTGAAGAACAAATTGATGTTTATTTAAAGAAATTAAGAAAAGAATTAGCTGAACTTCCTTATGGATTTGGAGCATCAGTTGGATATAGTATGATATTTGATAATATTAAAACTATAGATGATGCTATCAATGAAGCAATGATTGATATGCAAAGTGACAAAGAGAGTTTACGTTAATGGAAAGATTTAAAAAATATATAAAAAGAATTGTTAAATTAGTAAATAGAGATGAAATGAATATTTTGCCGGGACATTTAGCCTTTAACATTGTGTTAATGGTTGTTCCGGTTTTCTCTCTAATAGGGGTTTTAGGATCTAATCTTGATTTAACAAGAGTTTTATCATCAATTGAAAATAGCATCCCTAATGCTGTTATGGAAATTATAATGGCTGCTATTAATTTGAATACAGGAAATTTTAATTTAATATTATTTATTATATTTACGTTATGGATTGCATCATCTGGATGTCGAGCTATCATGTCAGCTAGTGATTTACTTTTTAAAATAAAAGGTATAAAAGGGATAAAAAGATATTTAAAATCTTTTGTAATGGTTTTATTTCTTTTTATCTTAATTGGATTTATTATAATTGTACCTATTTGTGGAGATTTTATTATTAATTTACTTGGAGATATTTTTGGAAAAAGTGTCTTTTTAACTAAAATTTATCATGCTTTAAAACATCCAATTTCAATTATTTTAATGTTTTTTTTAATAAAAATTTTATATATGATATCTTTAAGTATAAAAATAAAACCTAAATATTTTAATAATGGTTCTTGGTTTACAACTATATCATGGTTTATATTAACTAAAATTTATTCTTTTCATTTAAATAATTATAGTAGTTATAATTTATATTATGGAAGCTTATCTAATATTTTAATATTACTTGTTTGGGTTTATTTACTTTCTTATCTTTTTACAATAGGATTAGCTTTAAATGCTGATAATTATTTATATAATGAGAAAAAATAAAATTAATTTGAAAGTAGTATATTAGTTTATTTTTAAGAAACACAAATGGAAACAGTATCTAAATCATTCTCATTTTATATTGACTATATTTCAAATATAATTTATAATAAATTTATATAATAATTAGGTAATAACAATAGAAATGACATATATTATATTAATAATTTTCTGAGTCTTGTTAGATTTTTATTATATTTGTCATATC